>DATKFT010001155.1:0-2700 GCA_035544335.1 Pseudorhodoferax sp. | reverse complement strand
TGGCCGAAGGCCAGGTGCTCGTGCGCCACCACTTCATGAGCCTGGACCCCTACATGCGCGGGCGCATGAACGACCGCAAGAGCTATGCGGTGCCGCAGCCGCTGGGCCAGGTCATGCAGGGCGGCACCGTGGGCGAGATCGCCGAGAGCCGCAACCCGCGCTTCGCCGTGGGCGACAAGGTGGTCGGCTTTGGCGGCTGGCAGCAGTACAGCGTGGTCGACGCCGACCTGCCCGGCGTGCTGCGCAAGGTCGACACCAGCCGGGTGCCGCTGTCGCACTACCTGGGCGCGGTCGGCATGCCGGGCGTCACGGCCTGGTATGGGCTGGTCAAGCTCATCGCGCCCAAGGCCGGCGAGACGCTGGTCGTGAGCGCGGCCAGCGGCGCCGTGGGCAGTGCCTTCGGGGCCCTGGGCAAGGCGCGCGGCTGCCGCGTGGTGGGCATCGCGGGCGGGCCCGACAAGTGCGCCTATGTGAAGGACGAACTCGGCTTCGACGACTGCATCGACTACAAGGTGCACGGCGACGTCAAGAGCCTGTCGGCTGCGCTCAAGGGCGCCTGCCCGGACGGCATCGACGGCTACTTCGAGAACGTGGGCGGTCTGGTGCTGGACGCCGTGCTCTTGCGCACCAACGCGTTCGCGCGCATCGCGCTGTGCGGCATGATCGCGGGCTACGACGGCGCACCGCTGCCGCTGACCAACCCTGCGCTGCTGCTGATCAACCGCATCCGTCTGGAGGGCTTCATCGTCAGCGAGCACATGGAGGTCTGGCCCGAGGCGCTGGCCGAACTCGGCGGCCTGGTGGCCAGCGGCAAGCTGCGCCCGCGCGAGTCCATCGCGCAGGGCCTGGCGGCAGCGCCCGAGGCCTTTCTGGGGCTGCTCAAGGGCCGCAACTTCGGCAAGCAGCTGGTCCAGCTCGTCTGACCGCGCAGGAGGCCGCCATGGACAGCACGCACGACGTCTTCAACCAGAGTTCGCCGCTGGTCGGCTACGACCTGTTCGCGACGAACCGCGGCCTGCGCGATGCGCTGGCCTTCCACGCGCCCGACCTTGCGCTGGCGCCGCTGCAGTCCCTGGGCCACGAACTGGGCACGGCGGCCATGCAGACCCATGCGCGCCTGGCCAATGCGCACGGACCGCAGCTGCACACGCACGACCGCTTCGGCCACCGCGTGGACGAGGTGGAGTTCCACCCGAGTTACCACGCCCTGATGAAGACCGCGATCGGTGCCGGCCTGCACGGCACGCCCTGGGCCGGCGCCCACCGCCATGCCCACCTGCAGCGCGCGGCCGGCTTCATGCTGTTCACCGAGCTGGAGCCCTCCGTGCTGTGCCCGATCTCCATGAGCTACGCGGTGACGCCGGCGCTGCGCGGCAATGCGGCCGTCCATGCCGACTGGGCACCCAAGCTGCAAAGCCACTGGTACGACCCCGTGCTGCGCTTCGTGGCCGACAAGCCCGGTGTGACCATGGGCATGGGCATGACCGAGAAGCAGGGTGGCTCGGACGTGCGCGCCAACACCACGCGGGCCGAGCACGTGGGCCGCGACGGCTGGGGCGAGCGCTACGCGATCACGGGCCACAAGTGGTTCTTCTCGGCGCCCATGTGCGACGCCTTCCTGGTGCTCGCGCAGGCGCCCGCCGGGCTGTCGTGCTTCTTCCTGCCGCGCGTGTTGCCCGACGGCACGCGCAACGCGTTGCGCATCCAGCGCCTCAAGGACAAGCTGGGCAACAAGGCCAATGCGAGCTCCGAGGTGGAGTTCCACGGCGCGCAGGCCTGGCTGGTCGGCGAGGAGGGCCGCGGCGTGCCGCAGATCCTCGAGATGGGCACGATGACGCGGCTCGATTGCGCGCTCGGAACCTCCGGCCTCATGCGCCAGGCGCTCGCGCTGGCGCTGCACCACACGGCCGAGCGCCAGGCCTTCGGCAAGACGCTGGCCGCGCAACCGCTCATGCGCAACGTGCTGGCCGACCTCGCGCTGGAGTCCGAGGCCGCCACGGCGCTGGCCCTGCGCCTGGCCCATGCCTTCGACCGGCCCGACGACCCCCATGAGCAGCTCATGGCGCGGCTGCTCACACCCGTGGCCAAGTTCTGGATCTGCAAGCGCGGCAGCGCCTTCGGCCAGGAGGCCATGGAATGCCTGGGCGGCAACGGCTACGTGGAGGAGGGCGGCGAGGGCGTGATGGCCCGCATCTACCGCGAGATGCCGCTCAATTCGATCTGGGAAGGGGCTGGCAACATCATGGCGCTGGACCTGCTGCGCGTGCTGCGCAAGGGCGACGTGGCGGCGGCGCTGGCCGCGGAGCTGGCGCCCGCGCGCGGCCACCCCGCCTTCGACCGCATGGCGGCCCAGCTGCCGCAGCGCATCGCGCAGCTCGACGGCGAGACCGAGGCGCGGCGCCTGGCCGAGGACATCGCGCTGGCGGTGCAGGCCGCGCTGCTGCTGCGGCATTCCACGCCGGCCGTGGCCGATGCCTTCTGCGCCTCGCGCATCGCCGGCGACTGGGGCCGCAGCTTCGGCAGCCTGCCAGCGGGCTGCGATTTCGACGCGATCATCGCGCGCGCCATGCCACGTTGAACCAGGAGAACGCCTGTCATGTCCAATACGCCCGATCTGATCCTGCACCATTTCGCCACCTCGCCGTTTTCCGAGAAGATCCGGCTCGTGCTGGGCTACAAGCAGCTGGCCTGGAAGTCCGT
>DATKFT010001154.1:0-8263 GCA_035544335.1 Pseudorhodoferax sp. | reverse complement strand
CAGCGTGTTCCACCTGTCCGACTACGCGCTGTCGCTGATCGCCAAGATCATGTGCTACGCCATCTGCGCGCTGGCCATGGACCTGATCTGGGGCTACACCGGCATCCTGTCGCTGGGCCATGGCCTGTTCTTCGCGCTGGGCGGCTACATGATGGGCATGTACCTCATGCGCCAGATCGGCCTGGAGGGCAACTACAAAAGCGAGCTGCCCGACTTCATGGTCTTCCTGGACTGGAAGGAGCTGCCCTGGCACTGGACCTTCAGCGGCTCCTTCGTGCTGCAGATGATTTTGGTGGTTGCGGTGCCGGGCCTCTTGGCCTTCGTGTTCGGCTACTTCGCGTTCCGCTCGCGCATCAAGGGCGTGTATTTTTCCATCATCACGCAGGCGCTGACGTTTGCCGCCATGCTGCTGTTCTTCCGCAACGAGACCGGTTTCGGCGGCAACAACGGCTTCACCGACTTCAAGCGCATCGCAGACATTCCGATCGCCACGCAGCAGATGCGCATGACGCTGTTCGTGACCACGGGCCTGGTGCTGCTGGGCTTCTTCCTGTTCGCGCGCTGGCTGGTGCAGAGCAAGTTCGGCCGCGTGCTGCAGGCCATCCGCGATGCCGAGAGCCGCGTGATGTTCTCGGGCTACAACCCGCTGCGCTACAAGCTGACCATCTGGACGCTGTCGGCCATGATGTGCGGCGTGGCCGGCGCGCTGTACGTGCCGCAGGTCGGCATCATCAACCCGACCGAGATGTCGCCGGCCAACTCCATCGAGATCGCGATCTGGGCCGCGGTGGGCGGCCGGGCCACGCTGATCGGCCCCATCGTCGGCGCCTTCCTCGTGAGCGGCGCCAAGAGCTGGCTCACGACGGTGTTCCCCGAGTACTGGCTGTACTTCCTGGGCGCCATGTTCATTCTCGTGACGCTGTACCTGCCGCACGGTGTGGTGGGTCTGGTGCGCAAGCTGCTCGCACGCAAGGCCAAGGAGGAGCGCGCATGACGCCGGATCTGATGGAGGAGGGCGCGCGGCGCCTGTCCCGTACCGCAGAACCCGAGCAGGGCAAGACCGCATCGGGGGGCCGCGAGGCCGGCTTCTCGCGCATCGCCACGCCCGGCGAGGTGGATGTCACGCACGGCCGCATCCTGTACCTGGAGGACGTGCACCGCTCCTTCGACGGCTTCAAGGCCATCAACGGCTTGAGCCTGGACATCGCGCCTGGCGAGCTGCGCTGCATCATCGGTCCCAACGGGGCCGGCAAGACCACGATGATGGACATCATCACGGGCAAGACGCGGCCGGACAAGGGCACGGTGTTCTTCGGCAGCACCATCGACCTGTTGCGCCACAACGAGCCCGAGATCGCCCAGCTGGGCATCGGCCGCAAGTTCCAGAAGCCGACCGTGTTCGAGCAGCTCACGGTGTTCGAAAACCTGGAACTGGCGCTCAAGACCGACAAGGGCGTCAAGTCCTCGATGCTGTTCCGGCTCGATTCGGCGCAGAGCGACCGGCTGGCCGAGATCCTGCACACCATCCACCTGGCCGACAGCGTGAACCGGCTCTCGGGCAACCTCTCCCACGGCCAGAAGCAGTGGCTGGAGATCGGCATGCTGCTCATGCAGGACCCCAAGCTGCTGCTGCTCGACGAGCCCGTGGCCGGCATGACGGATGAGGAGACTGCGCGCACGGCCGAGCTGTTCTTGACGCTCAAGGGCAAGCATTCGCTGATGGTGGTGGAGCACGACATGGGCTTCATCAAGACCATCTCGGAGATCGTCACCGTGCTCTGCGATGGCGCGGTGCTGGCGCAGGGCACGCTCGACGAGGTGCAGGCCGATGAGCGTGTGATCGAGGTTTACCTGGGTCGATGAAGGACCGAAGACATGAGCATCCTGAACGTCAAGGGCGTGAACCAGTACTACGGCGGCTCGCACATCCTGCGCGATGTGGGCTTCGAGGCCCAGCTGGGCAAGGTCACCGTGCTGCTGGGCCGCAACGGCGTGGGCAAGACCACGCTGCTCAAGTCGCTGATGGGCCTGGTGCCGATCAAGACCGGCACCATGGAGTTCGACGGCAAGCCGATCCAGGGCCGCACGCCCTACGAGCGCGCACGCGCCGGCATGGGCTTCGTACCCCAGGGCCGCGAGATCTTCGCGCGGCTCACGGTGGAGGAGAACCTGCGCATGGGCCTGGCTTACAGGAGCGGCAGCACGCCGATTCCGGCCGAGCTGTTCGAGCTGTTCCCGGTCTTGAAGCAGATGCTGCACCGGCGCGGCGGCGACCTCTCGGGCGGGCAGCAGCAGCAGCTGGCGATCGCGCGCGCCTTGGCGCCCAAGCCCAAGCTGCTGATCCTGGACGAGCCCACCGAGGGCATCCAGCCGTCCATCATCAAGGACATCGGCCGCGTGATCCGCATGCTGGCCGACCGCGGCGACATGGCCATCCTGCTCGTGGAGCAGTACTACGACTTCGCCGAGGAACTGGCGGACGAATACCTGGTCATGGAGCGCGGCGTGTTCATCGCGCGCGGGCCGGGCAGCGAGATGCAGGCCAAGGGGGTGCGGCAGCTGGTGGCGATCTGAGGGGCGTCTGAGCAGGCCGCCGGGCGGGAGGGCCCCGATGGTGCCGCGTTCGTCCGTCCATGATGGCGACGTGCTTGTGCATCTTGGGTGACGTGGCCGGCGCCGTGCGCCCGGGAAGGGGCTGTCACTTGCCATAAGATCAGGCCACAGGAGCGCATCGTGCGCTGGAGATCCATGGTGAGGCACGGGAGTCGGGGGGAGCGCATGGTTCGGGGAATAGGCTTGCCGTGCGGCCGGCCGCATGGACGGGGAGACTCCGACATCCACGCCAAGGTGGACCAGACCGCATGAGTCCATCACCGCGGGGCTGCGCCCCAAAGCCTGCAGGCAAGCCCAGCGGGTGGTCGGCCTGGCTCCTGCCATGTGTTCCCGTGCTGCTGGCCTCGGCGTTCTACGTCTACATGCAAGACGTGGTGCAGCACAGGCTCGTTCTGGACACGGCCCAGGTCCAGCCGCCGCCAGCCGGCATGGTGCTGGACCTGGAGCGCAACGACGGGGCCGACAGGCGGTTCCAGTACCTCGCAGGCTCGGTGGTGCAGGCCGACGTGGAGGGACCATGGCTGCGGCCGTCGGTGCTGATCATGGCGCCCGATGGCCAGGCGACGGAGTTCCGAGCGAACCTGCGTGGGCGTGAGAACCTGGCCCAGCTGCCACCCCCCGAGCGGCAACAGCGCATGGCGCGCTTCGAGGTGCGGGTCATGAAGCGCTACTTCCCGTCTGGCGAGCCGCTGAAGATCGTGCTGGGCCTCACGCAGCAGGGACAGCGCATCTACGTGGACACGGGCAACGTGGTGGCTGGCGTGCCATGAGCCGCGGACTGTTCACGCGACTTCCCGCGCACTGGCTGTGGCTGGGGGTGGCCGTGCTGGGCTGGGCCATGCTCGGGGCCGTGGTGCCCTTCGGCCCTGGTAACGACGACGATTTCTTTGGCAAGGCCTTGCGCGACCGGTCCCTGGTCTCCTGGCTGGCCGAGTTCTACGCGACCTGGTCGGGGCGCGTGGGCATCGACGCCGCGACCGTCCTGCTGATCCCGCATCCGTGGCTGTGGCGCATCCTCAATGCAGGCATGCTGACGCTCCTGCTTTGGTCCGTGGCGGCCATGCTGCGGCGTGAGCGCGACGCGCGCATGGTCCTGTTCCTCGTGTTGGCCGCTGCGCTCGTGAGCCCCAAGGTCTGGCGCGAGGCCGCCTGGTGGATGACGGGCTCGTTCAACTACCTGTGGCCGACGGCATTGGGGGCGTTCGCCTGCCTGCGCTTCGTCCGACCCGAGGGACCGGCCTGGTTGTTCTTTCTGACGGTTCCGGCCGCCATGTACGCCTGCTTCCAGGAGCAGGCGGCGGCCTTGCTGATCGTGTTCCAGTGCCTTCTGGGCGCGCGCCTGGCCCGCGATGGCCGCCTACGCTGGCAGCACGCGGCACAGTTGGCGGCCGGCCTGGCCGTATGCGCCGTGCTGGCTGCGGCACCGGGCTCGGCGGCGCGTTTTGCGGCGATGGTCCTGCATTGGTTTCCCGAGTACGGCATGTTGACCCTGCCTGAGCGCCTGTTCTCGGGACTCCAGCGCGCGCTCGGTCATGCTTTCGTGCTGCAGCATGGTCTGGGCCTGCTGTTCGCGGCGCTGCTGCTGCGCGTAAGCTGGGTGCGCTGTGCAGGCTGGCCTGCGCGCGCCGCGGCGGCTGTGCCCCTGCTGGTCTTGGTGCTGCCGGCGATCTTCCTGCATGGGCTGTTGGCCAGTACGCCGGGCGTGGAGACGGCCCAATGGTTGCGGCGTTTCCTGGCCGTGGGCGGCGACTACCAGGACTACTGGATCGGCAATGTGGCCAATGCGGTCGATGTGCGCCTGTACCTGGCCTTTGCCGTGGGGCTGTTGGCGGCCACGGCGACGGCATGCAGCCTGTACTGGATCTTCCGCGCCGAAGGCCTGTGGCCTGCGAGCCTGGCTGTGCTGGTGTGGCTGGCCGCCCTGGCGTCGAGCACGGTCCTGGGTTTGTCGCCCACGCTGTACGCGTCCAGCGACCGCGTCTTCTGGATGCAGGACGTGCTGGTGCTGGGTCTTTGCGCTGCGCTGGTGCTCCGTGCCACCGCCCGGGCCGGGCCTGGTGCAGCCCAAGGTCGGTTCAACGCGTAGCAGGCCACGGAGCGCGGCGCCTTCGTCGCGCGCGGGCCGGGCGGCGCGATGCAGGCCAAGGGGGTCGGCAGCTGCTTGCCATCTGAGCGACAACGCGGCAGCCCGGCTGCGGGTATGGTGCGGTGATCGCAAGGAGACCGGAGACCGACCATGATCACGCTGTACGACTGCGCCACGGCGCCGAGCCCGCGCCGCGCGCGCATCCTGATGGCCGAGAAGGGCGTTGCGCATGCGACGGTGCAGGTGGACCTGCGCCAGGGCGAGCAGCTCGGCGAGGCCTTTCGCCGCATCAATCCCCAGGCCACCGTGCCCGTGCTGCAGGACGGCGAGAGTGGGGCGCTGCTGACGGACAACGCTGCCATCACCGCGTACCTGGAGGCCCGCTTTCCCGAGCCGCCCTTGCTGGGCCGTACGCCGACCGAGAAGGCCGAGGTGGCCAGCTGGAACTGGCGCATCGAGGCCGAGGGCCTCATGGCCGTGGCCGAGGCGCTGCGCAACAGCGCGCCCGCCATGGCCAACCGGGCGCTGCCCGGGCCGGTGGACTATGCGCAGATCCCGGCACTGGCCGAGCGTGGCCTGGCGCGCGTGCAGCAGTTTTTCCAGATGCTGAACGAACGGCTGGCCGGCCGGGCCTTCATCGCCACCGACCGCTTCAGCGTGGCCGACATCACGGCCGTGGTGGCCGTGGACTTCGCGCGCATCGTCAAGCTCAAGCCGGGCGAGCAGCATCCGCACCTGCTGCGTTGGCGCGCAGCGATGGCCGCGCGGCCTTCGATGGCACTGTGATCCCGATGCGTTAGCATCGCCCCGGGCCGGCCCTTCCATTCCATCTCGCCGGCCACGTCGCTCGGACGGTTCCGGGCGCTTACGTGAGAGTCTTCCATGTCCGCATCTTCTGCAGGCAAGCGCCGTTTCGCGCGCATCGACCGCCTGCCCCCCTACGTGTTCAACATCACGGCCGAGCGCAAGCTCGCTGCACGCCGCGCCGGCGTGGACGTGATCGACATGAGCATGGGCAACCCCGACGGGGCCACGCCGCCGCACATCGTGGCCAAGCTCGTCGAGGCCGCGCAGCGGCCCGACACGCACGGCTATTCGGCCAGCAAGGGCATCCCGCGGCTGCGCCGCGCGATCTGCCACTGGTACGAGGAGCGCTACGGCGTTGCTTTCGATGCCGACACCGAGGCCATCGTGACCATCGGCTCCAAGGAGGGCCTGGCCCACCTGATGCTGGCCACGCTGGACCGCGGCGACACCGTGCTCGTGCCCGACCCGAGCTACCCCATCCACATCTACGGCGCCGTGATCGCGGGCGCCGACATCCGCTCCGTGCCCATGGCGCCCGACGTGGACTTCTTCGGCGAGCTGGAAAAGGCCATCCGCGGCAGCTACCCCAAGCCCAAGATGATCGTGCTGGGCTTTCCGTCGAACCCGACGGCGCAGTGCGTGGAGCTGGACTTCTTCGAGCGCGTGGTGGCGCTCGCGAAGAAGCACGACATCTTCGTCGTGCACGACCTGGCCTATGCCGACATCGTGTTCGACGGCTGGAAGGCGCCGTCCATCATGCAGGTCAAGGGCGCGCGCGACATCGCGGTGGAGTTCTTCACGCTGTCCAAGAGCTACAACATGGCGGGCTGGCGCGTGGGTTTCATGGTCGGCAACGCCGACCTCGTGGCGGCGCTGGCGCGCATCAAGAGCTACCACGACTACGGCACCTTCACGCCGCTGCAGGTGGCGGCCATCGCGGCGCTGGAAGGCGACCAGCAGTGCGTCAAGGACATCGCGCTGCAGTACCAGCGCCGGCGCGACGTGCTCTACAAGGGGCTCACCGAGGCGGGCTGGCAGGTCGACTGCCCCAAGGCCTCGATGTACATCTGGGCGCGCATCCCCGAGCCCTACCGCGCCATGGGCTCGCTGGAGTTTTCCAAGCGGCTGCTGGACCAGGCCAAGGTCAGCGTCTCGCCCGGCATCGGATTCGGTGACCACGGCGACGAGCATGTGCGCTTCGCGCTGATCGAGAACGAGTCGCGCATCCGCCAGGCCGTGCGCGGCATCAAGGCCATGTTCAAGGCCGACGGCCTGGTGTGAGGGCAGGCGGTGCCGACCGCAGGGTCGGCACGGCGGCTCAACGCCGGTGGTGCACGGCCTGCAGGCCGTAGACCGGCGTCGCCAGTCCCTCCATGCGCGCCTTGATCTGCAGCGCGAGCGTGCGCGAGTAAAAGCGCGACTGGCTCAGGTTGCCGCCATGGATCCACAGCGCCTGCTGCTGTGTCGGCTTCCACATGTTGCGCAGTTCGCCTTCCCAGGGTCCGGGGTCGTTGGTCGTGTTCGAGCCCACGCCCCAGCACTTGCCCACGCGGTCGGCCACCTCGGGCGAGACGAGGTCGGCCAGCCAGCTGTTCATGGAGCCGTAGCCGGTCGCGTAGACGATGGCGTCGGCCGGCAGCTCGCTGCCGTCGGTCAGCACCACCGCATGGGGCTTGATGCACGCGATGCCGACGCGGCTGCGCAGCTTGATCGCACCGCTGGCCACGAGCTCGCAGGCGCCCACGTCGATGTAGTAGCCCGAGCCGCGCCGGATGTACTTGGCGTGCAGGCCCGAGCCGTCCTCGCCGAAGTCCAGCATGAAGCCGGCCGCTTCCAGCCGGGCGTAGAAGTCCTTGTCGTGCGCGGCGATGGCCTGGTACTGGGCCACGCCCAGGCGCGGCGAGACGCGGTGCGGCATCGAGGCCTGCAGCAGGTCGGCCTTGTCGGTCGTGATGCCGGCATCGACGGCATGCTCCGAATACAGCGGCCCGAACACCTTCTCGACCATGGTCTCCGAGCGCGCGACCAGCGTGGACGAGCGCTGCACCATGGTCACGTCGGCGCCATGCTCCCAGAGGTCGGCGCAGATGTCGTGGGCCGAGTTGTTCGCGCCCAGCACCACCACGCGCTTGCCGCGGTAGGCTTCGCCGCCCGGGTGCTGGCTGGAGTGGTGCTGCTCGCCCGCGAAGCTGTCCGCACCGGGCAGGGCGGGCACGTTGGGGTAACCGGCCACGCCCAGCGCGAACACCAGCTGCCTGGGGCGCACGACGACGGTGCGGCCCGCGCGCTCGATCTCGACCTCCCAGGTCTGGCTGGCCTCGTCGTAGCGCGCCTTGCGGCACGTGGCGGCTCCCCAGTAGTCCAGCTCCATGATGCGCACATAGGCTTCGAGCCAGTCGCCCAGCTTGTCCTTGGGCATGAACACGGGCCAGTCGTCGGGAAACGGCAGGTAGGGCAGGTGGTCGTACCAGACCGGGTCGTGCAGGCACAGCGACTTGTAGCGCTTGCGCCAGGTGTCGCCCGCGTTGGGATGGCGTTCCACGACCAGTGTGGGCACGCCCAGGCGCTTGAGCCGCGCCGCGAGCGCGATGCCGCCCTGGCCGCCGCCCACGATCAGGCAGTAGGGCTGCTCGGTCGTGCCCAGCGTCTCGGCGCTGCGCTGGCGCTGCTCCAGCCAGGTCACGCGCTGCAGGTTGCTGCCGTGCTCGGCGCCCAGCACGCGCCGATGGCGGCTCTTTTCCTCGAAGCCCTTGAGCT
>DATKFT010001153.1:0-9280 GCA_035544335.1 Pseudorhodoferax sp. | reverse complement strand
GATCGGCTGGTCGCCGCCGGTGACCGCAGCGACGGTTGCCATTTCAGCGCCAGCGGCGCGCAGGCCGCGGCCCGGGCCTGGGCCGAGGTGCTCAGGGGCGACCGCCAGCAGCACGCACGCTGAGCGCGCCGCTCTAATCGGGCAGGCGCGTCGTGGCGGGAACCTTGCGCGTGCGCAACTCGATGCCCGTGGGCAGGTGCCGGTAGCGCAGCACATCGCCCTGCAGGCCCACGATCACGTAGGGGTTGTACAAGGCACTGTCGCGCACGTTCACGCGCTGGCCGTTGACCTCGGTCGTGACCGTGAAGTACAGGCCGTTGGAGACGCCCCACAGCCCGGCATTGAGGAGTTCGGTCGAGGCCCGGCCGGCCGCGTAGCTGCGCGACAGCAGCGTGAACGTGCCATCGGCGCGCCGCTCCAGCAGGAAGCGCTGCAGCGCCCCGCCCTCGGGCTGGTACTCCCAGGTCCACACGCCTTGCAGGGCCCGCTCCGCGGGCGAGGCGCCGGCCGCAGGCGGCACCGGGGCGGGCGCGGTGCCGGTCCCTGCCCCGCTCCCACCGGCCGTACCCGCTGCGCCGGCACCAGGCACCATGCCGGGCGGCGTGCCCTGCGGCCACACCGCGGCAGGTGCCCAGGCCAGCGCGGCCAGCACGCCGCCCAGGCGCGAGGCGCGCTGCAGCCAGGCAGGCCATGCAAGACCCGTCCTGGAACGGTGCCGGGGAACGCTCACCGCGCCATCATGCGCTGCAGCCACGCGCTTGTGACCTCAGGGCAACCCGCCATGCGCGGCGGCGGCCCGCGGTGCCATGGTCCCATCCGCCTCAGAAGTGGAAGCCCGAGCCGATGTTCGCGCCCACGCTGCCACGGCTGTCGGCCGAGAAGCCCGCCTTGACGATCCAACGCCCGTTGTCGGACAGCCGCGACACGCCCACGGCCAGCGCGGTCTGGCCCCGGAACGTGCCCATGCCCGCGCTGAACATGCTCTTGCCGGGCAGGTAGGCCTGCGGCATGCCGGCCATGGCCATGGCCGCGGCGGTGCCGGCCGCCGCCTCGCGGTGCACCTTGTCCAGCCGCGCGTTGATCTGCGAGACCGCCGCGCCGAGCTGGTTCACGTTGACTGCGTCGGTGCCGGCCACGCCGGGTGCCACGTTGGTGATCTGGCGCTCCGCGCCCGCGCTGCCCACCGACACCTCGCCGGCCGCGCGCTGGCCCGCGCCGACGAAGGCCCCCGTGTAGTTGTCCTGCGGCGCGCGCTCGGCCACGGAGTTGGCACCCAGGGCCACGGCGTTCAGCGCGCTGGCGTTGGCCAGGTGGCCGAGCGCCGTCGCGCTGGCGCCGCTGGCCTGGGCGTTGTTGCCGCTGGCCGTGCTGCCGGTGCCCGTGGCCGCGGCGCCCGAGCCCGTGGCCAGCGCGTCGGCGGCGGTGGCCGAAGGCGCGGCGTACTGCGCCGGGTTGCCCACCGTCCACTGGTTGCCCACCGCGCGCAGCTGCGCCACGTTGGCCGCGTCGCTGTCCTGGGTGCCGGCCGCCACGCCCGTGATTTGGCGGAACTTGCCGTTGGCCGCATCGCCCACCGACACGCTGCCCAGCGTGCTGTTGGTCGCCACGACGGCCGCGCGCTGCGCATCCGTCGCCTGCGGCGGCACATAGCCCGGCACGCCCGGCCCGGTGGACGCCACCGATTCGGAGCCCAGCGCGACGGCGCCCGGGGCCTGCGACGAGGCGCCGCTGCCGATGGCCACGCCACCGGCAGCCCCGGCCTGTACGGTGGCCTGGTTGCCGATGCCCACGCCGTTGGGTGCGTCCACCACGGTGCTCGGCCCGACCGCGATCGTGTTGCTGCCGTTGGCCTGTGGCACGGGTCCGCTCGCATTGGCCTTGAAATACGGATCTGCCGCGGGTGCGGGCGGCGGCGGCGGCGGTGGGGGTGGCGGCGGCGCCGCCGGGATCGAGGCCAGCGCCGCGCTGAGCTGGCGCAGGTTCACCGCGTCGAAGTCCTGCGTGCCGTCGGCCACATGGGTGATCTGGCGGTAGCTCGTGGCATTGCCCACGCTGACCGCGCCGGCCAGCGTGCGGTCCGTGGTGTCGAAGCGGATCGTCGCGGTGCCCGCGGTGATGCTGCCGCTGGCCGGCGCGGGGGCACGGTCTGCCACCGCGCCCGCACCCAGGGCCACGCTGCCCACCTGCGTGACGCTGGTGCCCGCGCCCAGCGCCAGGCCTTGCACGGCCGCCGCCGAGGCCTGCGTGCCGAGTGCCACCGCGTCGGCCAGCTGCACGACCGCCTGCTGGCCGACCGCGATGCCGCCCGGCGCCGTGGCCTGCACGGTGGCTCCGCTGCCCAGGCCGATGCCGCGGTCGCCGTTGACCACCGTCTGCGGCCCCACGGCCACCGCGTCGAGCCCGACCGCCAGTGCATCGGCCGCGCTGGAGTTGGCATGGAAGTACAGCAGCGGCGTGACCGCGAACGAGGCCAGCGCACCGGTCAGCTGGCGCAGCGTGACCGCGTCCTGCTGCTGGATGCCGTCGGCCACGTTGGCGAGCTGGCGGTAGCTCGTGGCGTTGCCCACGCTGACCGCGCCCAGCAGCGTGCGGTCCGTGGTGTTGTAGGTCACGGTCGTGCTGCCCGCGGGGATGCTGCCGCTGGTCGGCGCGACCGCGCGGTCCGCCACCGCGCCGGCGCCCAGCGCCACCGCGCCGGCCTGCTGCACCGCCGCGGCCTGGCCAATCGCGATGCCACCGGCCGCTGCGGCCTGCACGCTGGCGCCGTTGCCGATGCCGATGCCACTGGCGCCGGCCACCACGGTCAGCGGCCCCGCGGCCACGGACTCGGCCCCCAGAGGCTGCGCGTCGGACGCGCTGGAGTTCGCGTGGAAGTAGCGCTGCGGCGTGACCGCCGACAGCGCGCTGCCGAGCTGGCGCAGGTTGACCGCGTCGAAGTCCTGGGTGCCGTCGGCCACGTTGGTGAGCTGGCGGTAGCTCGTGGCGCTGCCCACGCTGACCGCGCCGGCCAGGCTGCGGTCCGTGGTGTTGTACGGAATGGCCAGGCTGCCCGCGGCGATGGTGCCGCTGCCCTGCACGGTCGCGCGGTCGGCCACCGCGCCCGCGCCCAGGGCCACGCCGCCCGGCTGCGTGACGCTGGTGCCCGCGCCCAGGGCCAGGCCCTGCACCGCCGTGGCCGCGGCCTGCGTGCCCAGCGCCACTGCATCGGCCGCCACGACGCTGGCCGCCTGGCCGACCGCGATGCCGCCAGGCGCGCTGGCCTGCACGGTCGCGCCGTTGCCCATGCCGATCGCGTTGTCGCCGTTGACCACGGTCAGCGGCCCCGCGGCCACGGACTCGGCGCCCACGGCCAGCGCGTCGGTGGCGCTGGAGTTGGCGTGGAAGTACTTCTGCGGTGTGACCGCGAACGAGCTCAGGGCACCGGTCAGCTGGCGCAGCGTGACCGCGTCCTGCTGCTGCGTGCCGTCGGCCACGTTGGTGACCTGGCGGTAGCTGGTCGCATTGCCCACGCTGACCGCGCCCAGCAGCGTGCGGTCCGTGGTGTTGTAGGGCACCAAGGCGCTGCCCGACGGAATGCTGCCCGCCGTCCCTGCGATCGCGCGGTCCGACACGGACCCTGCGCCCAGGGCCACGCCGCCGGGCTGCGTGACGCCGGTGCCTGCGCCCAGCGCGACGGCGTTGTCCGTGCCCGCGGCCAGGGTCACGTTGTTGCCCAGCACGAACGCGTTGCTGGAGGCCACGGTGTTGTTGTTGCCGAAGGCGTAGCTGTCGTTGCCCGTGACGGTGTTCGGATCGCCGAGTGCGCCCGAGCGCGCGCCGCCCACGCGGTTGCCCGTGCCGATGCTGATGGACTGCAGGCCCGTGGCCTGCGCGCCGTTGCCCAGCGCGATCGCGTTGGTGGCGCTGCCGACCGCGGCATTGCCGACCGCAATCGCCGTGGCGCCGCTGGCCTGCGCGGCGTAGCCCATGCCCAGGCTGTTCTGGCCGCTGGCCGAGGCCTGGTAGCCCAGCGCGGAGGCGCCGTCGGCCGTGGCGCTCGCGAAACGGCCGACGGCCAGCGCGAGCTGGCCGGTCGCCGTGCTGCGCGAGCCCAGGGCGTTGGCACCTGCCCCGTTGGCGGTGGCGTTGGAACCCAGCGCCGTCGCCGAACCGCCACTGCCAGTGCCCGTGGCACGGGCACTGGCGCCAATTGCCGTGTCGCTCACTTCGTCCGCCTGGGCGTCCTGACCGGCGGCCGTGGAAGAAGTACCGGCAGCCTGGGAGCGCAGACCCACCGCTGTCGAGCCGGGGCCAGCAGAGGTGGCGCTCACGCCGAGCGCGATCGAACTGATTCCCGAAGCGTTGGCGGCTCCGCCGAGGGCTTGCGCATTTTGCCCCGTGGCGATGGCGCGGGAACCGATCGCGATGGCGCTTCTGCCCGAGGCCTCCGCACCGCGCACGTCGTCGGCGCCGATCGCGATCGAATAGTTGCCGCTGGCCCGGATCCCGCTGGCCGCAGGCAGGGGCGTGCCGCCCGTGCCAGGCACACCGCCGATGGCGACGGCGCCGATGCCTGTCGCCGCGGTGCCGAAACCCAGGGCCGTGCTGCCCGTGCCGGCGGCATTCGATTCCAGGCCGACGGCCGTGGCCCAGCGCACCGCCAGGCTGTTGAAGCCGTAGGCGGTCCCGCCCGTGCCATTGACCAGGCTGTAGCTGCCGATGGCGGTCGCGCCCGTCACGTTGAAGCCGCTCGCGTTGCACCCCAGCACCACGGAGGCGGTGCTGTTGCCGCCGGTGGCCTGCGCCGTGGTCGGACCGACCGTGTCGCGTCCCACCGTGACAGCGGCGCCGCCCACGCAGTTTCCGCTCACGTCCACCGTGCCGGCCAGGCCCGGCAGGGGCAGACTGGCCAACAGCAAGGCCGCCCCGTACCCGAGGCCGGGCCGCCTGGCCTCCCCGGGGCGAATCGCCAGGGCCACCGCGGTGCGGCGGTACCGTTTCTGCACACTGGAACGCGACATCTGCATGGTCTTGCTCTCCTGAAAAAACCCGCCGTCCTGAGGCCCCCGCCCACCGAGGGCACCGCATTGCGCCTGGGGCTTGGCACAGGGCGCCACCTCCACACAAGCCCCGGAACACGCACAACATGCATCTTCTACATGCAATGTTCTGTGCAATTCATATTGCATACGAGAGTACAAAGAGGGATTCCGATGACCGGCCGCGGTGCGGCGACAGCCGGTCCGGCCACGGCACTCAGCGAAGCTGTGGCCGCATGGCGCCGTCGCGCGCCAACAGGCGGGCTGCGGTGGGGAGGACTCAGGGGGGAAAGGCGCGCCCCTGAATGGGGCGCAAGGCACATGGCGGACATGGCCTGTGGGGATGCAAGCCGGTCTGCGCCGGCACGGCGCAGCGGCCAGGCCCGCCTGCGGCGGGCGCCGCAGAACTTACTCGCGCGTGGCTTCGAGCTTGCGGTTCAAGCCCAGCGCCGCGACCGTGCAGGCCGCGCCCGACAGCAGGTAGACGCTGACATAGCCCAGGCCGAAATGCGCGGACAGGCCCAGCGCCACGAGCGGTGCGAAGGCCGCGCCGAACAGCCAGGCGATGTCGGAGGTCAGCGCGGCCCCCGTGTAGCGGTAGCGCGGCGCGAAGTTGGCCGTGACCGTGCCCGAGGACTGGCCGTAGGACAGGCCCAGCAGGATGAAGCCCACGAGGATGAACACGTCCTGGCCCAGCGTGCCGCCGTCCAGCAAGGTGGGCGCAAAACCGCTGAACACCGCGATCAGTGCAGCCAGCGTTCCGAGCGTGCGGCGCCGGCCATAGGTGTCGGCCAGCCAGCCCGACGCGACGATGCTGCCCGCGCACAGGAAACCGCCCAGCACCTGGATCAGCAGGAACTCGACGATGGACTGCTCGGTGTAGAGCTGGATCCAGGACAGCGGGAACACCGTGACCAGGTGGAACAGCGCGTAGCTGGCCAGTGCCGCGAAGGCGCCGATGACCACGTTGGATCCCTGGTTGCGCGCCAGTTCGGTGGCCGACACGGGCTCGAGCTCGCCCTTGTTGAGCAGCTCCTCGTACTCCTGCGTCACGACCAGCCGCAGCCGCGCGAACAGCGCCACCACGTTGATCGCAAAAGCGACGAAGAAGGGGTAGCGCCAGCCCCAGTCCAGGAAGTCGGCCTGCGACAGGCTGGCGTACAGGTAGGCGAACAAGGCACTGGCCAGGATGAAGCCGATCGGTGCGCCGAGCTGGCCCAGCATGGCGTACCAGCCGCGCCGCTTCTTCGGTGCGTTCATGGCCAGCAGCGAGGGCAGCCCGTCCCAGGAGCCGCCGAGTGCCAGGCCCTGGCCGATGCGCAGCGCCGCGAGCAGCCAGACCGCGGACAGGCCGATGCTGGACGAGCTGGGCAGGAAGGCGATGCCGGCCGTGCAGCTGCCCAGCAGGAACAGCGCGACGGTCAGCTTGGTGGCGCGGCCCCAGCGGCGCTGGATCGCCATCGAGATCACGGTGCCGATGGGCCGCGCGATGAAGGCCAGCGCGAACAGCGCGAACGACCACAGTGTGCCGTCCAGCCGCTGCAGGTGCGGGAAGAACACCGAGGGAAAGACCAGCACCGAGGCGATGCCGTAGACGAAGAAGTCGAAGTACTCGGAGGTGCGGCCAATCACCACGCCGACGGCGATGTCGCCCGGATCGACATGGTGCTCGGACTCCGGATAGCTGCCCGCCGGGCGGTCGGTCAAGGCAGCAGGATAGGTCGCATGGCTCAGGCTGGACATCGAGCGGTCTCCAAAGGGGGGTTGCCCCTTGCTTGTCGTGGGGCCACTATATACCGTCGCACAGGGGCGATTTCCTTGACGTAGGACAAAACGTCCAATCGCCCGGCGCGTCGAGCCCGGATACATTTCACGGTTGTCTGCAACCCGGAGTTACCCGTATTGGGTGGCCCGAACATCCCTGTTCATCCGCATGCGCCTACTGAACTCCCTCCGCGGACCGCTGGTCCTGCTGCTGGCCACCCTGCTGGCCGGCTGCAGCAAGCTGGTCGTGCTCTCCCCCGCCGGCGACATCGCGGCCCAGCAGGGCCGGCTCGTGGTCATCGCCACGGTGCTGATGCTGCTCATCATCGTGCCCGTGATCTTCCTGATCCTGCTGTTCGCCTGGCGCTACCGCCAGGGCAGCCGCCACGCGGACACGGACTACGACCCCGAGTGGCACCACTCCACCAAGCTCGAGCTCGTGATCTGGTCGGCGCCGCTCGTGATCATCATCGCGCTGGGCGCGCTGACCTGGATCAGCACGCACCAGCTGGACCCCTACCGCCCGCTGGACCGCATCGCGGCCGGCAAGCCCATCCCCGAGAACACCAGGCCGCTGGAGGTGCAGGTGGTCTCGCTGGACTGGAAGTGGCTGTTCTTCTACCCCGAGCAAGGCATCGCCACGGTCAACGAGCTGGCCGCGCCCGTGGACCGCCCCATCCTGTTCAAGCTGACCTCCAGCCACACGATGAACGCGTTCTACGTGCCCGACCTGGCCGGCATGATCTACACCATGCCCGGCATGCAGACCGAGCTCAACGCCGTGATCAACAAGCCCGGCGTCTACAAGGGCATGTCCTCGCACTACAGCGGCGCCGGCTTCTCGGGCATGACCTTCAAGTTCCACGGCCTGTCCGTTGAGGACTTCGACAAGTGGGTCGCCAAGGCCAAGAGCGAAGGCCAGCCGCTCACGCGCGACGCCTACCGCGACCTGGTCAAGCCCAGCGAGCGCAACCCGGTGGCGCTGTTCTCCACCGTCGAGGACGGCCTGTACCAGCGCGTGCTGAACCTGTGCGTCGAAGACGGCCAGACCTGCATGCACGAGATGATGGCCAAGGACGCCCAGCGCGCCCAGGCCCAGACCGCCGCCCGCAGGCTGGCCGCCGCATCGGAAGATGCGCTGTGCACCGCCGCCACGCGCACCGATCTCCAGGAATTCTGATCTGATGGCCATGACCGAACACACGACCGCGCCCGCAGAGACCGCACATTGGCTGCTGGGCCGCATCACCTGGGACTCGATTCCGATGTCCCACGAACCCATCCTGCTGTGGACCTTCATCGGGGTCTGCCTGGGTGGCCTCTTCGTGCTCGCGCTGCTGACCAAGTTCCGCCTGTGGGGCCCGATGTGGCGCGACTGGTTCTGCAGCATCGACCACAAGAAGATCGGCATCATGTACATGGTGCTGGGCATCGTGATGCTGCTGCGCGGCTTCGCCGACGCCGTCATGATGCGCCTGCAGCAGTCCATGGCCTTCGGCGAGAACCTGGGCTATTTGCCGCCGCACCACTACGACCAGGTGTTCACGGCCCACGGCGTGATCATGATCTTCTTCGTGGCCATGCCGCTGGTCACGGGCCTCATGAACTACCTCGTGCCGCTGCAGATCGGCGCGCGCGACGTGGCCTTCCCGTTCCTGAACAACTTCAGCTTCTGGATGACGACGGCCGGTGCCATCCTCGTGATGGTCTCGCTGTTCCTCGGTGAGTTCTCCACCTCGGGCTGGCTGGCGCTGTCCAACCTGGGCCACCAGAACCCCGGGGTCGGGCTGGATTACTACATCTGGTCATTGCAGATCGCGGGGGTGGGAACCACGCTATCAGGCATCAACCTGCTGGTGACCATCGTCAAGATGCGCGCGCCGGGCATGGACCTCATGAAGATGCCCGTGTTCGTCTGGACGGCGCTGTGCACCAACGCGCTGATCGTGGCCTCGTTCCCGGTGCTGACGGCCGCCCTGGTGCTGATGAGCCTGGACCGCTACCTCGGCACGAACTTCTTCACGAACGACCTGGGCGGCAACCCCATGCTGTACGTGAACCTGATCTGGATCTGGGGCCACCCCGAGGTCTACATCCTGATCCTGCCGGCCTTCGGCGTGTTCTCCGAGGTCGTGGCCACCTTCAGCCGCAAGCGCCTGTTCGGCTACACCTCCATGGTGTACGCCACCGTGTGTATCACCGTGCTGTCCTACCTGGTGTGGCTGCACCACTTCTTCACGATGGGCTCGGGCGCGAGCGTGAACGCCTTCTTCGGCATCACCACCATGATCATCTCGATCCCGACCGGGGCCAAGATCTTCAACTGGCTGTTCACGATGTACCGCGGCCGCATCCGCTTCACGGTGCCCATGCTGTGGACGGTGGGCTTCATGGTCACCTTCGCCATCGGCGGCATGACGAGCGTGCTGCTGGCCGTGCCGCCGGCCGACTTCGTGCTGCACAACAGCCTGTTCCTGATCGCCCACTTCCACGACGTG
>DATKFT010001152.1:0-9457 GCA_035544335.1 Pseudorhodoferax sp. | reverse complement strand
GCTTCCCATGCGCTGCGCCAGCCGCGCCGGCGCAGCAGCAGCCCCACCTGCGAGGGCGCCAGCCAGACGGTGGCCTGTTCAACCCACGGCCGTCGTGACACGGTCCACCTCCTCCAGGCTGGTCGCACCTTCGCGCAGCAGGTCCAGCGCGACCTCGCGCAGCAGCCGCGTGCCGCCCCGGCGCGCGGCTTCCTTGAGCGCGCGCACGGGCTGGCGCGTGATGATGCGTTCGGCCAGCTCGTCGCTCATGACCAGGATCTCGGCGATGGCCACGCGGCCCAGGTAGCCCGTGGCGCGGCACTGGCCGCAGCCGCGCCCGGCCATGAAGCGCCAGCCCGCGAGGTCCAGTCCGGCCAGGCCGGCATCGGCCAGGCGTTCGGCACTGGGCTGCTCGGGCACGCTGCAGTGCGGGCAGTTGCGCCGCACCAGGCGCTGGGCCACGATGCCGTTCAGCGCGGCCGTGAAGCTGTAGGCGTCGATGCCCATGTGGGCGAAGCGGCCCAGCACGTCGAACACGTTGTTGGCGTGCACCGTGGTGAACACCAGGTGGCCGGTCAGCGAGGCCTGGACCGCGATCTGCGCGGTCTCGGCGTCGCGGATCTCGCCGACCATCACGCGGTCGGGGTCGTGCCGCAGGATGGAGCGCAGGCCGCGCGCGAAGCTGAGGCCCTTCTTCTCGTTGACGGGGATCTGCAGCACGCCCGGGAGCTGGTACTCCACGGGGTCCTCGATGGTCACGATCTTCTCGTGGCCATGGTTGATCTCGGTGATGGCCGCGTACAGCGTGGTCGTCTTGCCGCTGCCCGTGGGGCCGGTCACGAGCAGCATGCCGTGCGGCTCGCCGGCCAGGCGCCGGATGGTGCGGCGGTCGGGCGCCGAGAAGCCCAGGCTGTCCAGCGTGAGGCCGCGCGCGGCGTCGGCCAGCTGCTGCTTGTCCAGGATGCGCAGCACCGCGTCCTCGCCGAAGATGGAGGGCATGATGGACACGCGCAGGTCGATCTCGCGCCCGCGCACGGCCACCGTGAAGCGCCCGTCCTGCGGGATGCGGCGCTCGGAGATGTCCAGCGCGGCCATGACCTTGATGCGCGAGATGACCTGCTCGGCCAGCTCCAGGCCATCGCCATGGCGCACCGCGACCAGCACGCCGTCGATGCGGTACTTGATGGCCAGGCCCGTGGCGCCGGTCTCCAGGTGGATGTCCGAGGCATTGGCCTTGAGCGCGTCGTACAGCGTGGAGCGCACGAGGCGCACCACCTCGCTGCTGCCTTCGGCGATGCTCTGGAACGACAGGTCCTCGGCCTCGCTGCCGGTGGCCACGCTGCTGCCGCCGGTCATCTGCAGCTGCTCCAGTGCCGACAGGCCTTCCTCGTGCCGTGCGAGCCAGGCCGCGATGTCGCCCGGATGGGCCAGCACCTCGCGCGCGCCGCCCAGCGCATGCTGTGCGCGCGCGCAGCGCGCGTCGTCGAAGGGGTCGCCCAGCACCAGGGTCAGCGCGCCGGCGGTGTCGCGCAGGGCCAGTACCTGCAGCGCATGGCAGTCGGCGAAGGGCAGGGCGTCGAAGGCCGGTTGCCAGGCGTGCAGCGCGTCCATGCGCGCGAGCGGATAGTGCAGGCTTTGCGCCAGCCGCGCGGCGAAGCGCTCGGGTGCGTCGCCCGACAGCTCCTCGAGCATACGCACCACGCTGGCGCCGCGCTCGACCGCGCGCTGGCGCGCCTGCGCGATCTCGCGCGCGGCGAAGGGGGGCAGGGGCGGGGGCACGGGCAGTGCTGCGCTCATCCGATGCTCCCGGCGAGTTCGAAGATCGGCAGATACATGAG
The DNA here is from genome assembly GCA_035544335.1 of Pseudorhodoferax sp. Lineage (GTDB taxonomy): Bacteria > Pseudomonadota > Gammaproteobacteria > Burkholderiales > Burkholderiaceae_C > Pseudorhodoferax. The sequence continues at coordinate 7,640 of DATKFT010001152.1, read as the reverse complement.
CACCACGATGGCGCCGATGACCAGGCCGATGAGGGCCATCAGCACGGGTTCGAACAGCTTGGTGAACCACTCGATCCAGCGCGCGAGTTCCTCGTCGTGGAAGGCCGCGATGCGCTCCATCATGGCCGCCATGTCGCCGCTGTTCTCGCCCACGCGCAGCATGCGCGCGGCCACGGGCGTGGTCAGGCCGGCCGCGGCCATCGCGTCCGAGAAGCCGATGCCCTCGCGGATCTGCTGCGTCGCGCGGGCCAGGCCCTGCTGCATGTCCGCGGGCAGCAGGCCGGCCACCATGGCCAGGGCCGGCACCACGGGCGTGCCGCCGCGCAGCAGCATGCCCACCGAGCGATAAAAGCGCGCCAGGTGGTAGGTGGCCAGGCGCTGGCCCAGCGTGGGGATGCGCGTGAGCAGCGTGGCCAGCCGCGGCAGCAGGCGGCGGGCCGTGGCGGCCGCCAGCACGCAGGCCGCGAGCAGCGCGGCGCCGATGGCCGCGCCATGCGCCTGCATGCCCTGGCCCCAGCGCAGCAGCAGCAGCGACATCCAGGGCAGGTCGCGGCCGGACTCGGCGTAGATGACCGAGAAGCGCGGCACCACATAGCCCAGCAGGAACAGCACCACGAGGCCACCCAGCAGCAGCAGCGCCACGGGGTAGATGCAAGCCGACACCACCTTCTTGCGCACGAGGTCCAGCCGCTCGTGGTAGTCCACGTAGCGCGCGAGCGACTCCACGAGGTCGCCGCTGCGTTCGGAGGCGCGCACCGTGGTCACGTACAGCACGGGGAAGGCCTGGGGCAGCGAGGCCAGCACGCGCGAGAAGGACTGGCCTTCGAACATGCGCGTGCGCATGGCGGCCAGCACGGGGCGCACATGGGCACGGGCCTCCTTCTCGAGCAGGGCGTCCAGCGTCTCGGGCAGCGACAGGCCGGCCTTGAGCAGGGCCATGAGTTCCAGCGTGAACTGCAGCAGCGGAAAGCGCGGCGCGCGGCGCAGGCCGGTGCGCAGGTGCACGTGCGGCCAGCCACCCGGCGCGCGCTGCGGCCGGGCCGACAGCACGGCCAGGCCCTGCGCGCGGGCGCGCTGCGTGGCCGTGGCCAGATCGTCCGCTTCGACCACCAGCTGCACCACGCCTTCGCCAGGCCGAAAGCCCCGCACATCGAACTGCATCGCGGGCGCCTGCTTCACCAGCTCGTCAGGTCGGCGGCGTCGCCGCTGCCGCCGGCCTGGCCGTCCTTGCCGAGCGAGTACAGGTCGAAATCGCCATGCTCGCCGGGCGACTTGTAGAGGTAGGGCCGGCCCCAGGGGTCGGCCGGCACGCCTTTTTGCAGGTAGGGGCCGTCCCAGCGGCCGACACCGGCGGGCCGCGTCAGCAGCGCGGCCAGGCCTTGCTCGTCGGAGGGGAACTGGCCGACGTCGAGCCGGTAGGTGTTCAGCGCGCTCGTGAGCGCGGCGATCTGGGCCTGGGCGGCGCGCACCTCGGACTTGCCGACCTGCGAGAAGTAGCGCGGCGCGACGTAGGCGGCCAGCAGGCCGATGATGACCATGACCACGAGCAGTTCGAGCAGCGTGAAACCTTGCGGCCGGCGGCGGGCGGACATCGGTGTTGTCTCCTGTGGTGTGTGGAAGGGATCTACAGCGCCAGCGTGGCGGCCAGCCCCACGAGCCAGGTGCGCCCTGGCGCGGGCTCGAAGAAGCGGCTGTTGCCCTCGTTGACGATGACCGAGCCCGCGTAGCGCCTGTCCAGCAGGTTGTCCGCGCGCACGAAGCCCTCGAGCTGCCAGCGGCCCAGGCGTGCCGCATAGCCCGTGTACAGGCCCAGCACGCCGTAGCCGCCGGCCGCATCGCTGTTGGCGTCGTTGACGGGCACGCGGCTCAGCGCGCGCCAGTCGGCGCCCGCGCGCCAGCCCTGTGGTGGCACCCAACCGGCGCTTGCGTACAGGCTGCTCTTGGCCAGGCCCGGCATGCGCGCGCCGGCGTTGGCCCCGTCGCGGTAGCGGGCATCGAGCCAGGTGGCGGCGACCTGGGTGCGCAGGTGCTGCAGATGGCGCTGCTCCCAGGCCAGCTCCACGCCGTTGCGCCGCGTCTGGCCGGCGTTCTGCGCGGTGGAGCGGCCATTGACCGTGCTGGTCACGATCTCGTCTTCGGTGCCGGTGCGAAACACCGCGGCCGTCCATTCGCCGAAGGACGCGCTGCGGTGCTTGAGCCCGGCCTCCACGCTCTTGCTGCGCGCCGGGTTCAGGCCGAAGTTCAGGCCGGGCTGGCCGTCGGGCCGGTAGGCGATCTCGTTGAGCGTGGGCGTCTCGAAACCCTTGCCGGCCGAGGCGTACACGCGCAGGCCCTCGGTGATGGCGAAGCTGGCGCCGACCACGGGCAAGGTGGCGCTGTAGCGCGCCGCACCGCTGTCGTCGGGGTTGCTCGCCGTGATGTAGCGGTCGGCCGAGTCGAAGCGGATGCGGCTGTGGCGCAGGCCCGCGTTCAGCGTCCAGCGCGGGCTCACGCGCCAGTCGGCCTGCAGGTACTGGTCAAAGTTGTTGACGCGGTTGCGCTCGTCGCGGCGCAGCGCGCCCTGCACGCCCAGCTGGTTGCCCACGAAGTTGGTATAGCCGCGCCGGTCCTCGCGCAGGCCGTCGTAGGCCAGGCCCGCCACCACGGTGAGCGGTGCCTGGGCCAGCTGCGTGCGCCAGGTCCAGCGCAGGTCGGCCCCGGCGTAGTCGCGCTGCAGGTCGATCACGCCGCCCGGGTGGCGCGGATTGCTCTGCGCGGCCACCGGGATGGCTTGGAACTGCGTGGTGCCGCGCTGCCCGCCGTACAGCGTGGCCTGCAGCGCGTGGGCCTCGCTCAAGTGGTGCTCGTAGACCAGGCCGGCCTGGGTCTGGTCCATCATCTTGCGCGTGTTGAAGTTGAGCGCCGAGGGGTCGACGCCGCGCGGATTGGCCTGCCACTGCGCGCGCGTGAGGCCCAGCGGGTCCTCGGCTTGGGGCAGCACCACGCGGTTGGCCACCAGCGTGAGCTTGCCGTCCTCGTGCGGGCGCAGCGTGAGCTTGGCATTGGCCAGCACGCGGCGCGCCGCGCTGTGCTCGCGGTAGCCGTCGGTCGTGAAGCGGCTGGCCGAGACCACGTAGCCCACGCCGCTGTCGTTGGCGCCGGTGTTGCCGCTGGCCTTCACGCCAAAGCGCAGCAGGCCGTCGCTGCCGGCGGCCGTGTCCAGGCGCAGCGTGGGCGCGCCGTGTCCCTCCTCGGTGAACACCTGCAGCACGCCGCCCGAGGAGTTGCCGTACAGGGCCGAGAACGGACCGCGCAGCACCTCGATGCGCTCGGCCGAGGCCAGGTCCACGTGCGAGAGCTGGCCCTGGCCGTCGGGCTGGGTGGCGGGGATGCCGTCCACGTACAGGCGCAGGCCGCGGATGCCGAAGGTGGCGCGCGCGCCGAAGCCGCGCATGGAGATCTGCACGTCCTGGGCGTAGTTCTGGCGCTCGCGCGCCTGCAGGCCGGGCACACCGCCCAGGGCCTCGGAGATGTTGACCTGCGCGCGGCCCAGGCGCAGCCCGGGGCCGTCCACGCGGCTGATGGAGGCGGGCACGTCCTGGGCGTCGGCTTCGGTGCGCGTGGCGGTCACGACCACCGTGCCCAGGGCCGCGGGCGGCGTCTGCACGGGCGGTGTCTGGGCGGCCACCGAAAGCGGCAGCATGGCCGCACAGTGCGCCAGCAAGGTCGAAGAACGCGAAGTCAAAGACATAGGCCCCCCAGAACTGTGGAGCGCGCATTGTGACCGCAGGCACCACGGCCGGACATCGGCAGCCACCCTGCCCCACGGCCCCACGGCCCTGCCGCCCCTCGCGCCGGCCGCCGGCGCGCGGCGGTGGCGACGGCGCACGGCCTACGCCGTGGCGGGATCCGCACCGGCACCCGGCCAAGGGCCACAGGCGCAGGCTCGCAGCAACGCCCTCTCACGCCTGGAGCCCCTGCATGCCCGTGACGTTCCCGCCCTTCCCCCACCGTCCCCCGATGGCCTGGATGGCCTGCGCCGCGCTGGCCGGCCTGGCCCTGCTGACCGGTTGCGGCGAGGCCTCCCGGCTGCCCGAAACCGGTGTCGCCGGCAGCGCGCCGCAGCTGCCGGCACCGGGGGGCAGCCTGATCCCCACGGTCCAGGTGGCACCCGTCAAGGGCTGGGCCGCCGACGCCATGCCCCAGCCGGCGCCCGGCATGGCCGTGACAGCCTTCGCTCGCGGACTGGACCACCCGCGCTGGGTCATGGTGCTGCCCAACGGCGATGTGCTGGTGGCCGAGAGCAACAAGCCCGCCAACGCCGGCGAGGGCGCCAAGCCTTCGCTGCGCGGCTGGGTGCAAGGCCTTTTCATGAAGCGTGCCGGCGCCGGCGTGGAAAGCGCCGACCGCATCACGCTGCTGCGCGATGCCGATGGCGACGGCGTGGCCGAGCTGCGCAGCGTGCTGCTGCAAGGCCTCAGCTCACCGTTCGGCATGGCGCTGGTCGGGCAGACGCTGTACATCGCCAACGCGGACGCCGTCGTGAAAGTGCCCTACCAGACCGGCCAGACGCAGATCACGGCCACGCCGACCCAGCTCGTGGGCCTGCCGGCCAAGATCAACCACCACTGGACCAAGAACCTGATCGCGAATGCCGACGGCAGCAAGCTCTACGTGACCGTGGGCTCCAACAGCAACATTGGCGAGAACGGCCTGGAGAACGAAGAGGGCCGCGCCGCCATCTGGGAGGTGGACGTGCAGACCGGCCAGCACCGCGTCTATGCCTCGGGCCTGCGCAACCCGAACGGCCTGGCCTGGGAGCCCGGCAGCGGCAAGCTCTGGACCGTGGTCAACGAGCGCGACGAGCTGGGCAACGACCTCGTGCCCGACTACCTGACCGCCGTGGAGGATGGCGCCTTCTACGGCTGGCCCTGGAGCTACTTCGGCCAGCATGTGGACGCACGCGTGAAGCCGGCGCGGCCCGACATGGTGGCCAAGGCCAGGGTGCCCGACTACGCGCTGGGCGCCCACGTGGCGCCGCTGGGGCTGGCCATGGCCGACGGCCAGGCGCTGGGGGGCAAGTTCGGCGCGGGTGCCTTCATCGGCAACCACGGCTCGTGGAACCGCAAGCCGCCCAGCGGCTACAAGGTGGTGTTCGTCGCGTTCCAGGACGGGCGGCCGCAGGGCCTGCCGCGCGATGTGCTCACGGGCTTCTTGAACGAGAAGGGTGAAGCGCTGGGCCGGCCGGTGGGCGTGGCGCTCGATGCCCGCGGCGCGCTGCTCGTGGCAGATGACGTGGGCAACGCCATCTGGCGCGTGGCAGCGGCAGGCGGCTAGGCCGCGCCCGGGCGGGCCGCACGGTACGGCCTGCTGCAGGGGGCCAAGGCGTCAGAAGTCGATCTGGGCCGACAGCATCAGCGTGCGCGGCGCGCCCACCGTGGTGTAGCCCGAGGCCGTCACCCAGTAGGCCTTGTCGGCCACGTTCTCCAGGTTGGCGCGGAACACCACGGGCTTGTTGGCCAGCTTGGTCGCGTAGCGTGCACCGATGTCCACGCGCGTCCAGCTCGGCATGCGCAGCGTGTTGGCGGCGTCGTACCAGATCGCGGAGGTGTTGATCACGCGTCCGTTCAGACTCAGGCCCGGCACCCAGGGCGTGTCCCAGTCCAGGCCGAAGTTGAAGGTGCGGTCCGGCACGCCGTTGGCGTCCTTGCCCTGGTTCACGCCGCCCTGGGTGCGGCTGAGCTTGGCGTCGTTGAACGCCGCGCTGGCCATCACGCGCAGGCCCCGCTGGACCTCGCCGTAGGCCGTCAGCTCCAGGCCGCGGTTGCGCGTCTCGCCGCCGAAGCTGTAGAGGTTGGTGAGCGGATCGGTCATCGCATTCGGACGTTCGATCTGGTACAGCGCGACCTGGGTCATCAAACGACCCCAGTCGGCCTTCACGCCGACCTCGTACTGCTTGGACTTCTGCGGCGCGAAGACCTGGCCCACGTTGGCCGTGCCCGGGCCGGCCGTGCCGCCGGCCATCAGGCCCGCGGTGTAGTTGCCGTACACCGACAGGTTCTGCGTGGGCTTGAACACCAGGCCGACCAAGGGTGTGACGGCATCGGCCTTGTAGGTCGTGGCGCCGGTCGCGGACTTCTGGTGGATGGTCTGCTCGCGCAGGCCCAGCGTCACGAGAAAACGGTCGTTGAACAGCGCCAGCGTGTCGGCCACCGCGAAGCTGGAGTGCACCAGTTCGCTGGTCTTGCTGGGCTCGCCGCGCGGGAACGTGATGCTCGGCAGCGGCGAGGGGTTGTAGATGTTGGAGTTGGTGGGCGTCGCGGTCAGCTGGTAGAAATAGCCGGTTTCCCGGTCCATGCGGTTGGCCGAGACCACCACGGTGTGGCCGATGCCGCCCGTCTTGAAGCGCGTGCGCAGGCCGACCTCGCCCGAGGTCGTCTTGTTGTATTCGTCGTAGTAGCCGTTGTTGACCGAGAAGTTGCCCTGCGAATCGATGCGCAGGTCCTGCGGCCTGGTGACCGCCGTCGGAAAGTTCTGGTCGCTGGACACATCGCTGTAGCCGATACCGCCATAGACCACGGTGCTGTCGTTGAGGTCGTATTCGAGGCGCGTGAGTGCGGTCTTGGCCTTGTCCGTGAGCTGCGTGCCGGGATAGAAGTTGGTCCGGGCGTCGGGCACGGCCGGGATCTCGGTGATGCCTGCGCGGAAGGCGCTCTGCGGACGGAACTCCGTGGTCTTGCCGCTGGTGGCCAGCAGGTCGGCCGACCAGCGCAGGCGGGCACCCGCGTAGTCGATGCCCAGCGAACCCAGGTCCAGGCGCTGGCGGCCGCCGTCGATGTTGCCCTCGCCGTTGCGCCAGACCGCGTTGGCGCGCACGCCCCACTGGTTGTCCTCGCCGAAGCGGCGGCCCACGTCCAGGTGGGCGCCGAACTGGGCCTTGCCCATGTAGGTGGCGGTCAAGCGGGTCAGCGGCACGTCGCCTGCGCGCTTGGTCACCACGTTGATGCTGCCGCCCACGCTGCCGCTGGGGCCCACGCCGTTCGTCAGCGAACCCGGGCCCTTGAGCACCTCGACGCGCTCGATCATCTCCAGCGGCACGCGGGTCGAGGGCACCAGGCCGTACAGGCCGTTCAGGCTCACATCGCGCGAGGAAACGCCGAAGCCGCGGATCTGGAAGTCATCGCCAAAGCCGCCACGCGCCTGCAGCGTGCGCACGGACGCGTCGTTCATGACCACGTCCGCGATGGTCAGGCCCTGCTGGTTCTCGATCAACTCCGAGGTGTAGTTGGTCGTGCTGAACGGCACGTTCATGAGGTCGGTGCGGCCCAGGATGCCCAGGTCGCCGCCGCGCGCCAGCTGGCCGCCGGAGTAGGTCTTTTGCAGGTTGCCGATGGCCTGCGCCTGGTCGGTCACGGTCACCTGCTCCAGCGTCGAGGAGGTGGTCTGCGCTGCTGCGCCGACGGCGGCCATGGCGACACCTGCGCCAATGCACTGGCGGATCAGGCGCGCGAGCGGCGTGGGGAGGAAATGGTGGGGAGCGCGGGGCGAACGGCCAGTGTTGGAGTGCATGGGCTTGGAAGACGGAGAGAGGGCGCCCATCGGTGGCGAGGGGCGCGCAATGTAGTGGCCGAAAAGAAACGGCCATTCGGAAAACTAATGCG
>DATKFT010001151.1:0-3022 GCA_035544335.1 Pseudorhodoferax sp. | reverse complement strand
GCCGCTGGCCGCGCGCGCCGCGCTCGGCGCCGGCCAGCGGGCCGGCCAGTGCGCGCAGGGTCAGGGCTGCGTTGTCGCGCAGCGACTGGCGCAGGCCCAGGCCTTCGCGCTTGCGGTCGTCGGGCAGGTAGCCGATGCCGCGGCGTGCGGCCTCGCGCGGGCTGCGCGCAGCGCCGCGCCCGTCCCAGCAGCGCACGCTGCCGCGCTGCCAGCGGCGTTCGCCGAACAGCGTGCGCGCCAGGTCGATCTTGCCCGAGGCCTCCAGCCCCGCGACGCCCACGATCTCGCCGGCCCGCAGGCGCAGGTCGATGTCGCGCAGCGCGGCGTTGGCACCGCCCTCGACGACGTAGATGTCCTCGCCCGGCGCGCGTGCCGCGGGCGGCGGGTAGAAGTCGCTGAGCTCGCGGCCCACCATCAGGCGCACGATGCGCTCCACCGTGGCCTCGCCGGCCCCGACCGACAGCGTGGCCATGCGCTGGCCGTCCTTGATGACGCTGACCTGGTCGGCCAGGGCCATGACCTCGGCCATGCGGTGCGAGATGTAGAGCATGGCCACGCCCTGGCGCCGCAGCTCGGCGATCAGCGCGAAGAGCTTGCGCGACTCCACGTCGTCCAGCGCGGCCGTGGGTTCGTCGAGCACGAGGATGCGGGCGTTCAGCGAAACCGCCTTGGCGATCTCCACCATCTGCTGCTCGGCCACCGACAGGCGGCCGCATTCCAGGCGCGGGTCGATGGCGCAGCCCACGCGCGCGAGCGCGGCACGCGCGCCTGCTTCCATGGCGCGCCGGTCGATGCGGCCCCAGCGCGCGGGCTCGTGGCCCAGGAAGATGTTCTGCGCCACCGTGCGGTGCGGCAGCAGCGCGAGCTCCTGGTGGATGATGGCCACGCCGGCCGCATTGGCCTGGCCCGGCGAGGCGAAGCGCAGGGGTCGGCCATCGATGTGGATCTCGCCCGCGTCGGGCTGGTGGATGCCGCTGAGCACCTTCATGAGCGTGGACTTGCCGGCGCCGTTTTCGCCGCAGATGGCATGCACCTGGCCGGCATGGCAGGCCAGGCTGACGTCCTGCAGCACGGTGACGCTGCCGAAGGTCTTGCGGATGCCGCGCATCTGCAGCAGCGGCGGCCCGGCCTGGGAAAGCGAAGAGTTCATGGACAAGGAAAGGACGGAGCAAAAAGCGGGGGGCGTGCCCCCTGCGCGGTGGGGTCAGCCCTGGAAGACGAGCTTGGCGTTGGTCAGTTCGCGCGCGCCCAGGGCGCCCAGCTCGCGGCCGAAGCCCGAGGTCTTGACGCCGCCGAACGAGGCCCGCGGATCGGAGCGCACGAAGTCGTTGACGAACACGGCGCCGGCCTCGATCTGCGGCACCACGCGTTCGGCCCGCGCCGCGTCGCGCGTCCAGACCGAGGCGCCCAGGCCGTAGTCGGTGGCGTTGGCCAGCGCGATGGCCTCCTCCTCGGTCTTGAACGTGAACAGCAGCGCGACGGGGCCGAAGATCTCCTCCTGCACGATGGCCGCGCCGTGCGACAGGCCGGCGACCACGGTGGGCGGGTAGAAGTTGCCCGGCCCTTCGGGAATCGCGCCGCCGCACAGCAGCCGGCCGCCCTGGGCCAGCGCGGCCTGCACCTGGGCGTGCACGCTGTCGCGCAGGTCGGCGCGCGCGAGCGGGCCCAGCTGGGTCTCGGCCAGCATGGGGTCGCCCATGGTCAGCGCCTGGGCCCGCGCGACGAAGGCCTGCTGGAAGGCCTCGGCGATGGACTCGGCCACGAGGAAGCGCTTGGCTGCGATGCAGCTTTGCGCGTTGTTGGAAAAGCGCGAGACCACGCCCAGCGCCACGGCGCGTTCCAGGTCGGCGTCGTCGAAGACGATGAAGGGGTCGGAGCCGCCGAGCTCGAGCACGGCCTTCTTGCCATGCGCGCCGGCCGCTGCCGCGACGGCGCGGCCGGCCTGGGTGCTGCCCGTCACGGTGACGCAGGCCACGCGCGGATCGGTGACCACGTCGTGCACGGCGCCGCGGCGGATGGCCAGGTTCAGGTACAGGCCTTCGGGCGCGCCGGCATCGCGCACGAGCTCCTCGAGTGCACGCGCGCAGCCCTGCACGGTCTCGGCATGCTTGACCAGCACCGTGTTGCCGGCCAGCGCGGTGGGGATGAAGAAGCGCAGCACCTGCCAGAACGGCAGGTTCCAGGGCATCACGGCGAAGACCGGGCCCAGCGGCTCGTAGACGGTCCACGCGTTCAGCCCCTCGATGGGCGCGGGTGCGAGGTAGGCAGGGCCTTGCTCGGCGAAGTGGCGTGCGCCGTTGGCGGCCTTCTTCACTTCGGCGATGGCCTCGGCCAGCGGCTTGCCCATCTCCTGCGTGATCAGGCGGCCGTAGGACTCGGCGCGCTCCTCCAGCAGTGCGGCCAGGCGCACGAGCATGGCGCAGCGCTCGGCCAGCGGCTGGCGGCGCCAGGTCTGCCAGCAGGCATGCGATTGGGCGATGCGCGCCTGGATCTCGGCAGGGCCGTGGCCTGCGTGGGTGGCGAAGACCTCGCCCGTGGCGGGATTGCGCGACTGGAAGGTACTGGCGGTGGAGCTCATGGCAGGCATTCCTGGAAAAACGGTGGACAAGGCGACCGGCTGGGTGTCCCTCCCGGCGGCGATCGACCCGGGGTCCAAGCGCCGCGGCAAGGCGCCCTGGCATGCGCCGCGGGCCGGTCGCCGCCGGGGAGGGCATCCCTCGGCAACGGGGTGGAGTGTTTTCCCGCAGCCCCCCTGTCTTCCTGGATTTCCAGCGGAAGACTTCCACCAGAAGAGAAAAATAGGGTTTCTACCGCCTCGGATATTCCGTGAGCAGAGAAAATTGAACGGGTCGGCGATGGGCGGATGTCGGGCACAGCGCCCGTCCGGCTGCCGTCCCTTTGCGTTTTGCCCTTTTTTCCATGCAGAGCCTCGAGCGCATCGCCAACCTGTTGTCCTGCTTCGGCCACGCGCGGCGCGAGATCGCCTTGCCCGTGCTGCTCCAGGAATGCGGCATCCCGCAGT
>DATKFT010001150.1:0-3363 GCA_035544335.1 Pseudorhodoferax sp. | reverse complement strand
CTTTGGCGCCGGTGCTGATCGGGTCTTTGGCCATGGGTGCTCCTGTGGGTGGTCGTGCGTGAAGCGCTCTCAAAGGCGCTTCAGGTTGTCTTCGGTCTGCCGCGCGATGGCCTCGGGGCCGGTGCGCGTGGCGATGTGCGGCGTGACGGTGATGCGCGGGTGGTGCCAGAACGGGTGCTGCGCGGGCAGCGGTTCCTCCGTGAAGGCGTCCAGCACGGCCGAGGCGATCTGGCCGCTTTCCAGCGCCGCGAGCAGATCGTCCTGCACGAGCTGGGCGCCACGGCCGACGTTGATGATTCTGGCGCCACGCGGCAGCTGCGCGAACAGGTCGGCGTTCAGGATGCCGTGGGTGTCCTCGGTCAGCGGCAGCAGGCAGACCAGGGTGTCGCAGCCGGCCAGGAACGCGGCGCGTGCGGCATCGCCGTGAAAGGCCTGCACGCCCTCGGGCAGGCCGGTCTTGGGGCTGCGGCTCCAGCCGCGCACGGGGTAGCCGATGGCTGTCAGCGCCTTCGCGACCGACTGGCCCAGCACGCCCAGGCCCGCAATGCCCACGCGGTGGCGGCCCGGCGGCACGATGGGCGACTCCTCCCAGGCCGCGCGGCGCTGGCTCTCGATGTAGCCGGCCATGTGGCGCTGGCCGTGCACCACGGCCCAGGCAACATAGGCATTCATGCCGGCCGCCATCTCGGCGTCGACGATGCGGCAGATTGGCACATCGGGCAGTGCGGTGTCGCGCGTGATGTGGTCGGTGCCGGCGGCCACCGACTGGATCAGCCGCAGTTTCGGCATGCGGGCGAGCAGGCCGATGGGGGGCGACCAGCAGACCGCCGCGTCGATCTCGGCGAGCGCGGCCAGCTCCTGCACCTCGGTGTCGATGCGGTGGAGCCTGGCCTGCGGAAACCGCGCGCTGAAGGCGGGGCGCAGGTAGTCCATGGCGATCTGGTCGGAGACCAGGGCGATGTTCAGTGGCATCTGTTGTTCTTTCTTGTCGTCTTTCTCGTTGTCGCACGCAGGTTGCGGCCCGGACGGCAGGCGGCGCAGACACGCGTTCTCCGGGGCACCTCGCGGGCGCCGTCGGTGGCTGGGAGGCGCAGCGCTCGCCCGCCGATGGAGCGGCTTGCGATGAGGCACTGGGCCGCAAATGGCCCCTGCGCCCGCGCGTCAGCACCACCTGCCTCACGGCGCGCCGGTGCACAGGTGCAAGACCGGCGTGTCGACTTTTGCGTTTGACCGCGATGAGACACGGGGAGGTTCATGCCGCCACCGCCACCGCCTCCACCGCCGCCGCCGACAACCTCGGCTGCGCCTCGATCAGCGTGCGCGTGTAGGCGTGCTGCGGATTGGCGAGCACCTTGGCCGTCTCGCCGTACTCGACGATCTGGCCACGCTGCATCACGGCGATGTGGTCGCACATCTCGCCGGCCACGCGCAGATCGTGCGTGATGAAGACCATGGCCAGCTGGAAGCGCTCGCGCACCTCGGCGAACAGCTTCAAGACCTGGGCCTGCACCGACACGTCGAGCGCGGAGACCGGCTCGTCGGCCACCAGCAGCTGCGGCTCCATGGCCAGCGCGCGCGCAATGCCGATGCGCTGGCGCTGCCCACCGGAGAACTCGTGCGGGAAGCGGTCGGCCGCGTCGGGCTTGAGGCCCACGAGTTCCAGCAGCTCCATGGCGCGGGCCATGGCCTTCTCCTTGGACAGGCCCTGGGCGATGGGTCCCTGCGCGATGGCCGAGCCCACGCGGTGGCGCGGGTTCAGCGAGGCGTAGGGGTCCTGGAACACCATCTGGATCTTGCCCTGCGTCTGCTGGCGGAACTGCGCACCCGATTGCAGCGCGCGGCCCTTGAACAGCACACGGCCACTGTCGAACGGCGCCAGGCCCACGATGCAGCGGCCCACGGTGGACTTGCCCGAGCCGGATTCGCCGACCAGGCCCAGCGTCTCGCCGCGGCGCAGATCGAAGGACAGGCCCTTGGCCGCCTCCACACGCCGTCCCTTCTTGAACAGGCTGCCGCCTGTCACGTAGGTCTTGCGCAGGTCCTGCACCTGCAGCACATGTTCCACCTCGCGCTCGTCGGCCGTGGTGCGCACCTGGCCGTTCGGGATCGCGGCGATCAGCTTGCGCGTGTAGGCATGCTGCGGGTGAGCCAGCACGGCGGCGGCCGGGCCGGCCTCGACCACCTGGCCGGTCTGCATCACGACGACCTGGTCGGCGATCTCGGAGACCACGCCGAAGTCGTGCGTGATGAACAGCACGGCCGTGCCCTTGCGCTGCTGCAGTTCGCGGATGAGCTTCAGGATCTGCGCCTGCGTGGTCACGTCCAGCGCGGTCGTGGGCTCGTCGCAGATCAACAGGGCCGGCTCCAGCACCAGCGCGCAGGCGATCATCACGCGCTGGCGCTGGCCGCCCGACAGGCGGAAGGGGTAGCTGTCGATCAGCACCTCGGGTTCGGGCAGGCCCACGTCGGCCAGCGCGGCGAGGATGCGCTGGCGCTTCTCGGCAGCCGACAGGTTCACGTGCGCATCGAACACCTCGGCGATCTGCTCGCCGATGCGCATGACGGGGTTCAGCGCCGTCATGGGCTCCTGGAACACCATGCCAATGCGCCGGCCGCGCAGCTCGCGCAGCTGGGCTTCGCTGAGCTGCAGCAGGTCCTGGCCGTCGAACAGGATCTTGCCGGCCGCGGGCTCCACGTGCGGCCGCGGCAGCAGGCCCATGATGGCGTTGGCGATCATGGACTTGCCCGAGCCGGACTCGCCGACCACGCAGAGCGTCTGGCCCGGCAGCAGCTGCAGCGAGGCGCCCTGCACAGCCAATTCACGGTCGGCGCCGCGGGGCAGGCGGATGTCCAGGCCCTGGATGTCGAGCACCGGCGGGGTGAATTTTTCCATCTTCATTTGCCTTTCCCATCCGCACGTGCATTGAGTCCGTCGTTCAAGCCTTCACCCACCAGGTTCAGCGCCAGCACCGTGAGCAGGATGGCGACGCCCGGGAACACGGCCATCCACCAGGCCTGGCGCAGCACCGTGCGGGCCGAGCCGACCATGTAGCCCCAGCTCATCTGGTTCGGGTCGCCCAGGCCCAGAAAGCTCAAGCTGGATTCCAGCAGGATGGCCGTGGCCACCATCAGCGAGGCCATGACCACGATGGGCGAGGCCGCGTTGGGCAGGATCTGCGTGAGGATGATGCGCGGCGTGGACTGGCCCGCGAGCTGGGCCGCGGCCACGAAGTCGCGCTGGCGCAGCGTGAGGAACTCACTGCGCACCAGACGCGCCACGGGCGGCCAGGAGACGACCGCGATGGCCGCCACGATGGAGCCGACCGAGGGCTCGAAGATCGCCACCAGCACGATGGCCAGCGC
>DATKFT010001149.1:0-2815 GCA_035544335.1 Pseudorhodoferax sp. | reverse complement strand
GCCGCCGTACTCGGTGGGGATCAGCGCGGCCATCCAGCCGGCACGGGTCAAGGCGTCGACGAAGGCCTCGGGGTAGGCGCGCTGCTCGTCGATCTTGCGGAAGTACTCGTCGGGGTACTCCGCGCACAGCGCGCGCACGGCGTCGCGGATGTCCTGGTACTTGTCTTGGGTGGTGGTCATTTCAGTGGTCCATGGTTCTGGTGCGCCGCTCGCACGGCCTGCAGCCGCCTCGCACGCCGCTGCTCCGAAGGCCGCGGAGCGAGCCATGCCAGCGGACGCCGCGGAACGGGCTCTGCCCGGCCGCTGGCGGCGCCCCCTTGAGGGGGCTGGCGGAGCGCGCAGCGCGGAGACTGGGGGTGTTCACTACAAGGTTTCGGCCAGGCCCAGGATGGTCGTGGACTGGCTGGACAAGGTGCCACCGTTGCCATGCGCCAGTGCGGTCTTCACGCCCGCGATCTGGCGCTCGCCGCCCTCGCCGCGCAGCTGGCGCACCGCCTCGATCAGCGTGAAGATGCCGTACATGCCCGGGTGCACGCAGGACAGTCCGCCGCCGTTGGTGTTGACGGGCAGGCGCCCGCCCGGCGCGATGGCGCCGTTCTCCACGAAGGCACCGCCCTCGCCCTTCTTGCAAAAGCCCAGGTCTTCGAGGAACAGCAGCACGTTGATCGTGAACGCGTCGTAGAGCTCGAGCAGGTCGATGTCCTTGGGCGCCAGGCCCGCCATCGCGAACGCGGCGGCGCCCGAGTCCTTGGCCGCCGTCACGGTCAGGTCGTCCATGGCGGAGATCTGGCGGTTCCAGCAGGCCGTGCCGTTGCCCAGCACGTAGACGGGCTTCTTCGCGAGGTCGCGCGCCCGGTCGGCGCGCACCAGCACGTAGGCGCCGCCACCGTCGGTGACCAGGCAGGCGTCGCGCACCGACAGCGGGTCGCTGACCATGCGGGCCTTGAGCACGTCCTCGATGGACAGCGGATCGCGCAGGAAGGCCTCGGGGTTCTTCTGCGCCCACTGGCGCGCGGCCACGGCCACCTCGGCCAGCTGGCGCCGCGTGGTGCCGTACTCGTGCATGTGGCGTGCGGCCGCGAGCGCGTAGGCCGACATCGGCATCATGGGATCGTAGGGATGTTCGTAGGGCTGCGGGTCCAGGAACTTGCGGCTGAGCCCCACCTCCTTGCGGCCGAAGGTGGCCGTGCGCTGCGTGCTGCCGTAGCACACCAGCACGGCATTGCACTGGCCCGACTGCAGCGCGTGCATGGCCGGCAGCATGTGGGCCAGGAAGCTGGAGCCGCCCACCATCGTGGAGTCGATGTAGCTGGCCGGATGCCCAGGTACCCGACGACGGGCATGGCCCACATGGTGGCGCCGGCGCTGGCCGTGCACAGGCCGTCGATGTCGCGCATCTTGAGGCCGGCATCGGCCACGGCCTGGCGGGCCGAGATGGCCAGCAGTTCCATGTCGGTGTAGCCGGGTGCTTCGCCGCAGCCGAAGGTGGCCACGCCCGCGATCGCGGCGCTGCCGCGCAGTTTCTTCCAGTCGTTCATCTCTTATCCCTGCACAGCATCGAACACCACGAGCGCGTCCGCGCCCTCGCGCTGCAGCACGCGCGCCTGCACGCGCTGGCCGATGCGCACGGCATCGGGCGCCAGGCCTTCGACACGGCCCATGAGGCGCACGCCCTCGTCCAGGTCGACCAGCGAGACGTTGAGGTCGCCACCGGCCTCGGGCTTGCGGCGCACCGTGGTCACGGAATAGACGGTGCCGGTGCCGGCCGGCGCGACGAAGTCCAGCGCGCCGCTGCCGCAGTGCGGGCACAGCTCGCGCGGGTAGTACACATGCCGGCTGCAGTCGCCGCAGCGTTGGATCAGGAAGCGGCCTTCCTTGAGCGCGGCCTGGTGCCGCGCGGCGATGCCGCCCGCGGCATCGGGAGGGAGGATGGTGGTCATGGCAGGAGGAGCTTGTCTCGCATCGGATTTCGAACGGACGCAAGCATGCCGCCGGGGACCGGCAGGCGCCATCCGTATTTCGTGAACAGGGTGTTCAGCCGACTTCTACAATCTCGCACCCCTCAGGAGACACGCCCATGAACGCTCCCACCAGCACCGCCCAGCTGATCCCCGAATTCCATCCGCGCGAGGTGCCCGCGGCCCTGGTCGAGGCCTTGAAGGCCCGCTTCGGCGAGCGCTGTTCCACGGCGCTCGTGGTGCGCGAACAGCATGGGCGCGACGAGTCCTCGTTCACGGTGCCGCCGCCGGCGGCCGTGGTGTTCGCCGAGAGCACGGACGACGTGGCGCAGGCCGTGCGCCTGGCCGCCGACCATGCCGTGCCCGTGATCCCGTTCGGCGTGGGCTCCTCGCTCGAAGGCCATCTGCTGGCCGTGCAGGGCGGCATCAGCATCGACGTGTCGCGCATGAACCAGGTGCTGGCCGTCAACGCCGAAGACCTCACGGTGACCGTGCAGCCCGGCGTCACGCGCAAGCAGCTCAACGAGGAGATCAAGAGCACGGGCCTGTTCTTCCCGATCGACCCGGGCGCCGACGCCTCCATCGGCGGCATGGCCGCCACGCGCGCGAGCGGCACCAACGCCGTGCGCTACGGCACCATGCGCGAGAACGTGCTGGCGCTGGAGGTGGTGACTGCCTCGGGCGAGACCATCCGCACGGGCACGCGGGCCAAGAAGTCCTCGGCCGGCTACGACCTCACGCGGCTGTTCGTGGGCAGCGAGGGCACGCTGGGCGTGATCACCGAGGTCACCTTGCGCATCTACCCGCTGCCCGAGGCCGTGTCGGCCGCGATCTGCTCGTTCCCCAGCATCGAGGCC
>DATKFT010001148.1:0-5514 GCA_035544335.1 Pseudorhodoferax sp. | reverse complement strand
TTCCGCTCGGCCGACGGCCATGTGCGGCCGGTGCTGGACGGCGTGGATTTCAGCCTGCGCGAGGGCGAGATCGTGGCGCTGCTGGGGCCCTCGGGTTCGGGCAAGAGCACGCTGTTGCGCATCATGGCCGGACTGATCCCGGCCGACGTGGGCGAGGTGCGTTACCGCGGACAGCCGCTGTTCGGGCCGGCCCGGCCGATCGGCATGGTGTTCCAGTCGTTCGCGCTGTTTCCCTGGCTCACGGTGCAGCAGAACGTGGCGCTGGGCCTGGAGGCACGCGGTGTGCCGCGCGCCGCGCGTGCTGCGCAGGCCGAGGCCGCGATCGCGCTGATCGGGCTGGCCGGCTACGAGGGCGCGCTGCCGCGCGAACTGTCCGGCGGCATGCGCCAGCGCGTGGGCATGGCACGCGCGCTGGTGACCGCGCCCGACGTGCTGCTCATGGACGAGGCCTTCTCGGCGCTGGACGTGCTGACCGGCGAGCGCCTGCGCGACGACATCCTGGAGCTGTGGCAGGGCGGCGGCATGCCGACCAAGGCCATGCTGGTGGTCTCGCACAACATCGAGGAGGCCGTGGTCATGGCCGACCGCGTGCTGGTGTTCGCGGCCGACCCGGGCCGCATCCGCTGCCAGCTCGCGGTGCAGCTGCCGCGCCCGCGCGATGCCGATGGCGCCGACGTGCGTGCGCTGGTCGACGAGATCTATGCGCTGATGACGGCCGGCGCGGGCCGCGCGGCCCGCGGCAGCGGCGCGCAGCACGCAGCGCTGGCCGCGCGCCTGCCCGACGCCGACGTGGGTCGCATGGACGGCCTGCTGGAGCTGCTGGCCGACGCGCCCTTCGGCGGCCGTGCCGACCTGCCGCGGCTGGCTGAGGAGTCGGAGCTGGCCGACGCCGCGCTGCTGCCCGTGGCCCATGCGCTGGCGCAGCTGGGCCTGGCACAGCTGGAGAGTGGCGACCTGCAGCTCACGGCGCTGGGCCGGCGCTACGTGGACGGCCCCCATGGCCTGCGGCAGGACATCTTCGGCCAGCAGCTGCTGGCCCATGTGCCGCTCATCGCGCACATCCGCCACAGCCTGGAGCAGGAGCAAAGCGGCCAGCTGCCGGACAAGCCCTTCGTGCGGCTGCTGCGCGAACACCTGGACGAGGCCGAGGCCACGGCCGTGCTGCGCACGGCGGTCTCGTGGGCGCGCCACGGCGAGGTCTTCGAGTACGACATGCGCACGGGCCTGCTGCGCCTGCCGACCGGCGAAGAGGAGCGTGCGGCGGCAGGCTGAGGCTTGCCGGGTCTGTCGTGACGCAGCGCTGCTCAGGCATCCGCCAGCCGCACGTCGAAGCGTGCACCGACGCCGGGCGGCAGGCTTTGCAGCGCCTGCTGGCGCGCGGCATGGTTGGCCAGCTGCCATTGCACGAGCAGCGTCTGCGCCTCGGCCGAGGGTTCGCCCTCGGCCTGCGCGATCCGCGCCACGGCGCGCAGCGCATGCGCCACATCGTCGGGCGTGCCCAGCCGGCGCTCCAGCTCGCGGCAGTAGTGGAGTTCGGCCTGCATGCGGGTCGTCCCGGGCAAGGCCGGATCGGTCAGCGCGACCAGGTAGGCCGTGCCGATGCTGGATTCCGTGTCCATCAAAAGCTCCTTGTAGAACTGTTCAAGCATACAGCTTTTTGCGATGGATACTGGTGTTGAATCCAGCTTCTGCTCCACGCGCGCGCCGGGCCGGGCGCGCTGTGCGGAAGCTGTTCCCGCTTGTACACGGCGCGCGCAGATCCGCCGACGACACAGAAGTTCCGCACTTTGGGCGAAGGTTTTCATGCGCCCGACTTCGCGTGGCTCCAAAATGCAAGCAAACATTACAGACACGCCAAGCACCCCTTGCCGCTCCCACCCCCTCCCGCGCTGACGTCGGGCGCGCTCTTCGTCAGCCTGGGCCTGTTCGCACTGCTCACGGCCCTGTTCGCGCTCAGCGCAGCGCGTGGCATGCCCGCCTACCGGCGCACCCTGAGGCTGTGGGCCGCGGCGATGCTGGGCATCGTCGTGACGGCCGCCGGCTTCCTGGCAAGGCCGCTGCTGCCGGCGCCGCTGGCCTATGCCGTGCCCAACACCGCGATCTTCGGCGCGGTGGCACTGCTGGGCATGGCCTTCGCGGCGCTGGAGGGCGGCCATCCACGGCGTGCGCGCTGGAACTGGGCGATCGTGCTGCTCGCCGCGGTCACGCTGGTGGGCGCGCATGTGCTGCACGCGCCCTACGGCGTGCTGGTGTCCATCAGTTCGCTGGGGCTGGGCGTGCTGCTGCTGCACTGTGCGCTGCTGTTCTTGCCGCAGGTGCGCCGGCGTCCGCGCGCCGTGCCCGAACTCTGGGTCCTGGCCGCGCTGGTGATCGCTGCTGCCACCTTCCTGCTGCGCGCGTTGCCGGGCGGGGCCACGGTGTGGGGACAGGCCATGCTGATCGTGAGCCTGGTGTTCGTGACCAGCGGCTCGGTGGCCTTCTTCTCCATGCTGCACGAGCGCCAGCGCCTGGCCCTGCAGCGCAGCTACCAGCGCGACAGCCTGAGCGGGCTGTACACGCGCGGCGTGTTCTTCGAGAAGGCGCAGGCCGCGCTGGAGCAGGCCGCCGTGGGCGATCCGTTTGCGGTCTTCATGGTCGACCTGGACCATTTCAAGCGCATCAACGACACCTACGGCCACATCGTGGGCGACAAGGTCATCGCCCATGCCGCTCGGCTGCTGCATGGCACGACGCGGCTCAACGACCTGGCCGGCCGCTACGGCGGCGAGGAGTTCTGCCTGCTGCTGCGCCAATGCGACACCGAGCGCGCGCGCAGCTTCGCGCAGCGCGTGCTGCGCAGCGCCGAGCAGCCCGTGAGCCTGCGCGACGGCCGCAGCGTGCAGTTCAGTTTCTCGATCGGCTATGTCGTGTTCCAGAGGACGGAGTCGACGCCCGCGCTGGAGCGGCTGCTCGACCGGGCCGACCAGGCCCTGCTGCGTGCCAAGGCCGAGGGGCGCAGCCAGGCGGTCGAGGCCGACAACACCAGCACCTGGCTGGGCGTCTTCCGCTGAGCGAGCGGCCGGCCGGGCGCGGTCCTAGGCCGCCTTGGCCCGCAGCTGCAGCAACCCCAGCCCCAGCAGCACGAACAGGCCGCCCCCCACGCGGTTGAAGAGCCGCGCATGGCGCGGGTTCTCGAACTGCCTGCGCAGCGAGCGCGCCAGCAGCACGTAGACCGCGTGCGAGAAGACCGAGCAGGCGGCGAAGGTGGCGGTGAGCACGATGAACTGCTCGGCCACGGGCGCGTCGGGCCGCATGAACTGCGGGAACAGCGCGCTGAAGAACAGCACGCTCTTGGGGTTGGTCAGCGCCACCATGAGGCCCTGGCCGAACAGCCGCGCGCGCGGACGGGCGGCCGTGTCGCGCCCGGCCTGCGCGGCCGCCGATGCCACGAAGGGGCTGCTCGCGCGGCGCCACTGTTTGATCCCCAGGTACACGAGGTAGGCCGCGCCCGCAAGCTTGAGCGCCATGAACGCGGTCGCCGAACCCATCAGCAGCACGCCCAGGCCCGCCATCGTGGCGCCCGACACCATGAAGATGCCGGCGGCGTTGCCGAGCGAACTGAGCATGGCGCGCCGCGGGCCCAGCGCCAGCGAGTTGGAAATCGCGAGCAGCACCGCGGGCCCTGGCGAAAACGCCATGAACAGCGACACACCGACGAACAGAAACCATGTGGACAGATGCACAGCGACCTCTCTTTCCTGCGTCGCATTTTCGCTCCGGACCCGGCCGTCCGCGGTTGCCGGCAGGGACGCGCCCTGCACCGGGCGCGCTTCAGCCGGTCTGCGCTGCGGCCGTCTGGCTGGCGTCGCTGCGCGTGCGCAGGCCCGTGCGCTCGGGCTGGCCCAGGCCGCCCGCCGCACCGTCGGCCAGCTCGGCGCCCGAGGCCGAGCCCACGAGGAAGAACTTGGCCACCATCTCCTTGGTGATCTCCACGGCGCGCTTGAGGCTCATGTCGATGTGCTCGGTCAGGCAGGCCAGCGCTTCTTCCTGCTTGCGCGCCAGCATCAGGTCCAGCACCTCGAAGTGCGCGTCGAAGGCCTTGGCGTTCCACGAGGACTGCTGGATGTCGATGTGGCGCGCGATGTGGATGCGGCGCGTCACGACCTCCATGAACGCGCTGAGCTCCTTGTTGCGGGCCAGCGCCACCATGCGGCGGTGGAACTCCTCGTCGGCGAGCAGGAAGTCGCCCGAGTTCATCTGCGCTGCGTTGGCCATGACCTCCTGCCAGTAGTCGCGCACGGCGCGGATCTCCTCGTCGCTGCAGCGCTGCAGCGCGAGCAGCACGGCGCGGCGCTCCAGCGCGATGCGGACCTGGTAGAGGTCGAAGACCTCGTCCACGCTGATGTTCTTGCGGAAGAAGCCCTTGTTCATGACGAAGTCGAGCAGGCCCTCGGCGACGAGCCGGTTCAGCGCCTCGCGCAGCGGTGCGCGGCTCACGCCGAGCTCGCGGCCCAGCGCCTGCTCGTTGATGCGGGTGCCGGGCCGGAACTCGTAGCGCATGGCGCGGTCGCGCAGATCGAAGTAGAGGCGCTCGACGGAGCTTTCATCGCGCGGGACGGGCGCCGGCTTGGCGGTGGCGCGGCGGCGGCTGGTTGCCATGTGGTTCACCTGGGTCTGGATGGCCCCGCACCGGGTTGAACCGGTACAACCCGCCGCAAAGCCACTTGGAATCTTTGTCGCAACAAGTGTAGACAGTTGCGCTCCTGCCGGCATGGTACACGTTGGCGCCCGCGTGCGACGGCAGCCGCATCCCCCGGATGGCGTACAGACCGCCGGCCCGTGCCGCGCGCCGCCTCAGTGCGTCCGCCCGCCCAGGTAGAGCTCGCGCATCTCGGGGCTGTCCATCAGGAACTTCGCCTGGTTCTCGAGCGCCACCGTGCCCAGCGAGAGCACGTAGGCGCGGTCGGCGATGCGCAGCGCCTCCATGGCGTTCTGCTCGACCATGAGCACGGCGATGCCCTCGTGCTCGCGCGTGGCCGCGATCGCCTCGAACACCTCGCCCAGGGTCTTGGGCGACAGGCCGGCCGAGGGTTCGTCGAGCAGCAGCACGCGCGGCCTGGGCATCAGCGCGCGCGCGAGCGACAGCACCTGGCGCTCGCCGCCCGACAGCGAGGAGGCCGGCGCGCGCAGCTTGCGCTGGAGCACGGGGTAGGTGGTGCAGAGCTCCTCGATGCGCCGCTCGCTCTCGGCGCGCGGCATGGAGCGTCCGCCCAGCGCGAGGTTCTCCCAGGTGCTCAGCGCGCCGAACACGTTGTCGGTCTGCGGCACGAAGCCCAGCGTGCCGCTGCGCACCTTGCGGTGCACGGGCACCTGGCCCACGTCCTCGTTGCGAAAGCAGATGCGGCCGCGGCGCGGCCGCAGAAAGCCCGCGATGGTCTTGAGCAGCGTGGACTTGCCGCAGCCGTTGGGGCCCAGGATGCAGACGATCTCGCGTGGCCGCACGTGCAGCGAGATGCCGCGCAGGATGTCGATCTC
>DATKFT010001147.1:0-1504 GCA_035544335.1 Pseudorhodoferax sp. | reverse complement strand
GCCTGCTGCCGCCGCAGGCGCATTGGTCGCTGTCGTGCCAGACGCGCGAGCATGCGGTGTTCCGGCGCTTCGCGCTGCTGGCGTTCGCGCTGGGCGGGCACATCCGCACGGGCATGGAGGACTGTGTCTGGCTGCGCCCCGGTGTGCTGGCCCGCAGCAATGCCGAACTGGTCGCCCAGTGGGCCGACATGGCCGCGCTGTGGGGCCGGCCGCTCGCCAGCGCCGCGCAGGCGCGCGCGCTGCTGGGCATCGCGCCGCGCCCCGGTGCGGCGCACTGAGAGGCCGGCGATGCACGCGCGCACGCTGTTCGACAAGCTCTGGGACGCCCACCTGGTGGCCGAGCTGGCGCCGGGCACGGGCCTGCTGCACGTGGACCGGCACTTCGTCCACGACCTGCAGAGCCCCGTGTTCGACACCTTGGCCGCGCGCGGGCTGCGCGTGCGGCATCCGGAGCTCACGCTGTGCGTGGCCGACCATGGCATCTCCTCGCTGCCCACGCGCAGCGGCGAGGAGCTGCCCGCAACGGCACGCCATCTGCGGCGGCTGCGCGACGCCAGCCGCAGGCATGGCATCGCGCTCGTCGATGCCAACGACCGCGGCCAGGGCATCGTCCACGTCATCGGGCCGGAGCTCGGCCTGAGCCTGCCGGGCATGCTGATCGCGTGCGGCGACAGCCACACCGGCACACAGGGCGCGTTCGGCGCGCTGGCGCTGGGCATCGGCAGCACCGAGATCCTGCAGGTGCTGGCCACGCAGGCCGTCTGCGTGCGGCGTCCGCGCCAGCTGCGCGTGCGGCTCACGGGCCAGCTGCCGCGCGGCACCGAGGCCAAGGACCTGGCGTTGGCGCTGGTGCGCCGGATCGGTGCCGCGGGCGCCACCGGCCATGCGGTCGAGTACGCCGGCGAGGCCTTGTGCACGCTCGACATGGAGGCGCGCATGACGCTGTGCAACCTGTCGATCGAGATGGGCAGCAACTTCGGCCTGGTCGCCGTCGACGCGACCACGCTGGCCTACCTGGCCGGGACCGAGAACGCGCCGCGTGGCGCGGCATGGACACAGGCCGTGGCGCAATGGCGCACGCTGCATTCCGACCCCGGCGCCGTGTTCGACCGCGAGCTCGTGTTCGACGCCGCCACGGTGCAGCCCCAGCTGAGCTGGGGCACCAGCGCCGAGCACTGCGTGGGCCTGGACGAGGCGCTGCCCGATCCCGGTGCCGCGCCGCCCACGCGCCGCGCGGCCCTGCAGTCTGCGCTCGACTACATGGGCCTGGCGCCCGGCGCCCGCCTGGCCGGCCAGCCGGTCGACCACGTGTTCATCGGTTCGTGCGCCAATGGCCGCCTGTCGGACCTGCGGCGCGCCGCGCGCGTGCTGCGGGGCCGCCGCGTGGCGCACGGCACCGGCGCCTGGGTGGTGCCGGGCTCGCAGGCCGTGCGCCGGGCCGCCGAGGCCGAGGGGCTGGACGCGGTGTTCCGCGCCGCGGGCTTCGCATGGCGCGCGCCGGGCT
>DATKFT010001146.1:0-4116 GCA_035544335.1 Pseudorhodoferax sp. | reverse complement strand
GCACGTGTCGCTAGCCCTACAAGCGCGCTCTTCGGGGGCCGGCACGCACTTTGCACAGCAAAGGCATGTTGCTCATGCTGCTCGCCATCTCGTTGATCGGTGCCCCTGTCGCCTGGCGGCTTGTCCGGCTTGACGCGCGGCTCGCAGAAGTGGTCTGGATCCTGCCTGCCGGACTATTCCTGGCCTTCGCATCCCTGGTGCCAGCGGTCCTGGGCCAGGGGCACGTGGAAGAGGTGACGCAGTGGATCCCGTCCCTCGGGATCACACTGTCGCTGCGGCTGGACGGCCTGTCGCTGCTATTCGCGCTGCTCATCACAGGCATCGGCGCGTTCATCTTCCAGTACGCCAGCAGCTACCTGCGCGGCGACGCCGACCTGTCGCGCTTCTTCGCACGGCTCACCTTGTTCATGAGCGCCATGCTGGGCGCGGTGATGGCCGACGACCTCATCGTGCTGCTCGTGTTTTGGGAAGCCACCAGCCTCGCCTCCTTCCTGCTGATCGGCTTCAAGCCTGAAGAAGCGGCCGCGCGGCGCTCGGCGCAACAGGGCCTGCTCGTCACGGTGGGAGGGGGCCTGTGCCTGCTGGCCGGCGCCATCGTGCTGGGCCATGCCGGGGGCACGCTGCGCATCTCCGAGCTGATCGCCTCGGCGCCGGCCCTGGCCGCACACCCCAGTGCGCCCTGGGTCATCGTGCTCGTGGCGATGGGCGCGTTCGCCAAGTCGGCCCAGGTGCCGCTGCATGCCTGGCTGCCCAATGCCATGGTGGCGCCCACGCCGGTTTCCGCCTTCCTGCACTCAGCGACCATGGTCAAGCTCGGCGTGTACCTGCTGGCCCGGCTCAATCCGGTCTACGGCGAACTGGCGCTGTGGACGGGCTTTCTGCTGTGCGCGGGCCTGGCCACGATGGTGACGGGCGCGGTGCTGGCCCTGCGGCAAACCGACCTCAAGCGTGTGCTGGCCTACTCGACCATCGTGTCCCTGGGCACGCTCATCATGCTGCTGGCCCTACCGCAGCCCCTGGCTGGCACCGCGATGGTGACCTTCCTGTTGGTCCATGCGCTGTACAAGGCCTGCCTGTTCATGGTGGCTGGCATCATCGACCACGAGGCCGGCACGCGCGACACCACGCTGTTGCGCGGGCTGGCCCGGCGCATGCCGCTGACGGCGGGCATCGCGGTGCTGGCTGGTTTGTCGATGGCCGGGCTGCCACCGTTCATGGGCTTCATTGCCAAGGAGCTGGTCTACGAGGTCAACCTCAGCGACGGCGCCTCGTGGCTGCCGGTCGCAATCGCGCTGCTGTCCAACGCCGTCATGGTGGCGGTGGCCGGCGTCGTGACCTACCGCGTCTTCTTCGGCCCGCAGCTGGCAACTCCCCAGGTGCCGCACGATCCGCCGTTCATGATGTGGCTGGGCCCGGCGCTGCTGGCTGGCCTGGGGCTGGTGTTCGGCCTGCTCCCAGGTTTGGCCGGTAACCTCCTGGCGGCTGCGGCCCGGGCCGTCACGGGCCAGCCCACCGAGGCCCAGCTCTCGCTGTGGCACGGCTGGACGCCCATGCTGGCCCTGAGCGGGCTCACGCTGGTGCTCGGCATCGTCTTCTACCTGTCGTGGAACCGCATGCACCGTGTGCTGGTGGCGCGCGAAGCCATCGACAACCATGGCCCAAACGCGCTGTACGACAAGGGCCTGGTTGCGCTGCAGCGCGTGGCCGCCTGGCAGACCACCAGCATCCAGTCCGGAAGTCTGCGCCGCTACACGGGCGCCACGCTAGCCGTAGTGGGGGGCGCGCTGGGCGCGGTGCTGCTGTCCAGCGGTGGGCTGGCCTGGCCGCCGCTGGCCGGGGCGCTCAGCCTGCACGGCCTGCTGCCCGCGCTGTTGCTCCTGGGTACGGCCATCGTGCTGCGTGCCCGTGGCTTCACGTCCGGCATCGTCGCTGCCGGAACGGTGGGTTTCGGCCTGGCGCTGACCTTCCTGTTCAATGGCGCACCGGACCTGGCATTCACGCAGTTCTCGGTGGAGGCGGTGGCCATCGTGGTGCTGCTGGCCATCGCCGGCCGCATGGCGGGTGACGGCACCGATGCACGCACCCGCACGCAGCGCCGGACCGACGCTGCCATCGCCATCGGCTTCGGTCTGGTCGCCACGATGGTGCTGCTGGCCGTACTGCAGACCCCCTTCGACAGCCGCCTGTCGGACTACTTCCGCGAGACCAGCGTGCCGCTGGCCCACGGGCACAACCTGGTCAACGTGATCATCGTGGACTTCCGCGCGCTGGACACGCTGGGCGAGATCGGCGTGCTCGCGCTGGCCGCAATGGCCGCGGCCGCAGTGCTGGCGGGCAGCGCCGCGCGGCGCAGGGCGAGCGCCGCAACGGCTGGGGCCGCCCCACAAGCACACAAGGACCCTGCATGAACAATCTGATCCTGCAGGTCGCGGGGCGCCTCGTGCTGCCCGTGGCCTTGCTGTTCTCGCTCTACTTGCTCTGGCGCGGCCACAACGCGCCTGGCGGCGGCTTCGTCGGCGGCCTCATCGCGGCGGCCGGCTTCACGGTCTATGCGCTGCCGCGCGGCAGGGACCGGCTGCTGGCAGCGCTCCGATGGCCGCCAGCGGCGCTGGCGGGCGCCGGGCTGCTGCTGGCGCTCGCGTCCGGCCTGCCCGGCCTGCTGCAGGGCACGCCGTTCCTGACCCACCGCTGGACCTTCTGGGACAACGGCGTCGGCCTCGGCACCGCCCTGCTGTTCGACATCGGCGTGTACCTGGCGGTACTCGGCGCCGTGTGCGGGTTCGTGGCGTTCTACCTGGGTGAGGACGAGGCCTGATGGAAGCGCTCTACGCCATCGCGTTCGGCGGCATGCTGGCCGCCGCGCTGTACCTGTTGATGTCGCGCCAACTGCTGCGCATGGTGCTGGGCCTGCTGCTGCTCGGCAATGCCGTCAACCTGGCCATCTTCGTCAGCGGCAGGCTGTCCTCGCCCGTGCCGCCCTTGGTGCCCGAGGGCGCGCTGGCCATGGCCGGCGGCGCCAATCCGCTGCCGCAGGCGCTGATCCTCACCGCCATCGTGATCTCGTTCGCGCTGGTGGCCTTCGCCGTCGTGCTGTTCGAGCGGGCCAGCGCCGCCCTGGGCACGACCGACCCCGACGCCATGCGTGATGCCGAGCCGCCTGCCAAGGGCGGCCCCGGCGCCGCCGCACCGCAGGACGGGGGGCGTGCATGAGCTCGCACTAGCTTCTCACCTTGCCCGTCGCGATTCCGTTTGCGACCATGGCACTGTGCGCCTTGCTGCAGGGCCGGCGTGCCCAGCGCTGGGTCAGCCTCGCCGGCTGCGCAGCGCTGTTGGCCGCCAGCGTCCAATTGCTCGCCGCGGTGCACGACGGCACCGTCATTGCCACGCAGTTCGGCAATTGGCCCGCGCCCTTCGGCATCAGCTTCGTGGCCGACATGCTCGCCGCAGCCATGGTGCTGATCACCGGCCTCATGGGCATGGCGGTCGGCGTCTACGCGCTGGCCGATGGCGCGGCGGAGCGCGAGATGGCCTGGTTCCACCCGCTGTACCACGGCCTGCTGCTGGGCGTCGTCGGCGCCTTCCTGACCGGCGACATTTTCAACCTGTACGTCTGGTTCGAGATCATGCTGATCGCTTCCTTCGGGCTGCTGGCCCAGGGCGGCTCGCGCGCGCAGCTGGACGCCGGCGTCAAGTACGTGGTGCTGAACCTGCTGGTCACCACCTTGTTCCTCTTGGGCGTGGGCTTCCTGTACGGCATGACCGGCACGCTCAACATGGCCGATCTGGCACGTGTGGTGCCGCAGGTGGAGAACCAGGGCCTGGTGCGCACGCTGGCCGTGCTGTTCCTGCTGGCCTTCGGCGCCAAGGCGGCGGTGTTCCCGCTGTTCTTCTGGCTGCCTGCTGCCTACCACACGGCCAGCGCACCCGTGGTGGCCATCTTCGCGGCCCTGCTCACCAAGGTCGGCGTCTACGCCATCCTGCGCGTGTTCACGCTGCCCTTCGGCAGCGTGCTGGAGTTCGTCGGTCCCTGGCTGGGCTGGATCGCGGCGCTGACCATGGTCACCGGCGTGCTGGGCGCAGCCGCGCAGTTCGACGTGAGGCGCATCCTGTCCTTCC
>DATKFT010001145.1:0-6998 GCA_035544335.1 Pseudorhodoferax sp. | reverse complement strand
TGTTGACGAAGGCCAGGCGCGGCACCTTGTACTTGTTGGCCTGGCGCCAGACGGTCTCGCTCTGCGGCTGCACGCCGCCCACGGCGTCGTAGACCATCACGGCGCCGTCGAGCACGCGCATGCTGCGCTCGACCTCGATCGTGAAGTCCACGTGGCCGGGCGTGTCGATGATGTTGATGCGGTGCTCCACGCCCGTGCCGGCCATGCCCTTCCAGAAGGCGGTGGTGGCGGCCGAGGTGATGGTGATGCCGCGTTCCTGTTCCTGTTCCATCCAGTCCATGGTGGCGGCGCCATCGTGCACCTCGCCGAGCTTGTGGTTCACGCCTGTGTAGAACAGGATGCGCTCGGTGGTCGTGGTCTTGCCCGCATCGATGTGGGCACTGATGCCGATGTTGCGGACGTTCTGGATGGGTGTTTTGCGGGTCATGGTCAAAGCTCACTGCATGAGGAGCCGGCCCGCTGGGAAGAAAACGGCCGGCCCCGGCAAGGGGCGCTGAGCCGCACGCACGGCTCAGCGGGTGAAAACGGGGGTGCGCGCGACTTGGTACATCGGAATCTCCAGGGAGGGGACAAAGCTTAGACGAAACGAACTGGTGGCGTCTTCCCCCAATTCAAGGGAGGAACGCGGCCCGGACCGCAGCGCCGCGGCCCTGGGCGACCGGCCCGGGCGCGACCCGCCCCCCGCCGCAGCGGCGCCCCCGCCCCATTCCAGGCACCGTTTTCGGGCAAAAAACCACCCTGACGCCCCAATCCGGACCGCAACAAGGGGGTTGGTTTCATTTCGGTGCATTCATGCACGAGAATGGCGCCCCTCGATCATTATTCCTTTTTGACATTACCTCATGCTGCACGCCGACTGCCACGCTTTCATGGCCCATGTTGCCCAACGCAACCCCGGGCAGCCCGAGTACATCCAGGCCGTCACCGAGGTCATGGAAAGCCTGTGGCCCTTCATCGCCGAGCACCCGCGCTACGCGGAGCAAAGCCTGCTGGAGCGGCTGGTCGAGCCCGAGCGCATGGTGGTGTTCCGCGTGTCCTGGCAGGACGACCATGGCCAGATCCAGGTCAACCGCGGCTACCGCATCCAGCACAGCCTGGCGATCGGCCCCTACAAGGGCGGCCTGCGCTTCCACCCCTCGGTGAACCTGTCCATCCTGAAGTTCCTGGCCTTCGAGCAGACCTTCAAGAACGCGCTGACCACGCTGCCCATGGGTGGCGGCAAGGGCGGTTCGGACTTCGACCCCAAGGGCAAGAGCCCCGGTGAAGTCATGCGCTTCTGCCAGGCCTTCGCGAGCGAGCTGTTCCGCCACGTGGGCGCCGACACCGACGTGCCGGCCGGCGACATCGGCGTGGGCGGCCGCGAGGTCGGCTTCATCGCCGGCATGGTCAAGAAGCTGACCAACCGCGCCGACTGCGTGTTCACGGGCAAGGGCCTGTCCTTCGGCGGCTCGCTGATCCGTCCGGAAGCCACGGGCTACGGCACGGTCTATTTCGCGCAGGAAATGCTGGCGCGCAAGGGCCGCTCGCTGGACGGCCTGCGCGTGTCCGTCTCCGGCGCCGGCAACGTGGCGCAGTTCGCGATCGAGAAGGCCATGGCGCTGGGCGCCAAGGTCGTCACGGTGTCCGACTCCAGCGGCACGGTGGTCGACGAGGACGGTTTCAGCACCGAGAAGCTGGCCGAACTCATGGAAGTCAAGAACCATCTGTACGGCCGCGTGGCCGACTACGCCAAGCGCGCCGGCGGCCAGTTCCACGCCGGCGCCAAGCCCTGGGGCGTCAAGGTCGACGTGGCCCTGCCCTGCGCGACGCAGAACGAGCTGGACGCCGAGGACGCGCGCCGCCTGGCCGACAACGGCGTGGTCTGCGTGGCCGAAGGCGCCAACATGCCCTCCACGCTGGAGGCCGTGCGCGCCTTCGAGGAGCGCGGCGTGCTGTTCGCGCCCGGCAAGGCCAGCAACGCAGGCGGCGTGGCCACCTCGGGCCTGGAAATGAGCCAGAACGCCATGCGCCTGAGCTGGTCGCGCGAGGAAGTCGACGCGCGCCTGCTGGAGATCATGCGCAACATCCACACCGCCTGCGTGCGCCACGGCGAGCGCAAGGACGGCAGCATCAGCTACGTGGACGGTGCCAACGTCGCCGGCTTCGTCAAGGTCGCGGACGCGATGCTGGCGCAGGGCGTGCTGTAAGCATCCCCTGCGGAACCAGGCGCTGCGCAGCCTCCTGCAGCGCCTGGCGCAGCGCATCGGCACGTGCCTGCAGGGTTTGCAGCCGCATGCCCAGCGTGACGGCCATGGGCGGCTGGCCCGGCAGCTCGGGCAGCCGCACGGCCAGCGTCGCAAAACCCGGGCGCGGATAGTCGCGCGTCTCGGCCCAGCAGCGGACCCGGCGCTGCCGCACCTCGTCCAGCAGCGCCGCCACCTCCACGCGGTGGTCGGGCGCGCAGCCCGACACCGCGGCTGGACCTCGGAGCCGCGGTGTGCGCCGCAGCGGCGCTCAGGCCCGGCCGCCGGCCGCCTCGGCGCGCTCGAGCAGCAGGCGCCGCTCGGCGCTGTTGCCCGCGCATGCGGCCGCGCGCAGCCATTCGGCACGCGCCTCGGCATGCCGGCCCAGCTTGCCCAGCAGGTCTGCGCGCACGCTGGGCAGCCATTGGTAGCGGCGCAGCGCCTTGTCGTCCAGCAGCCGGTCCACGAGCACGAGCGCGGCGGCCGGCCCCTCGGCCATGCCCACGGCGACCGCGCGGTTCAGCTCCACGACGGGCGAGGGCGCACGCTGCGCGAGCCGGCCATACAGCGCGGCGATGCGCGCCCAGTCGGTGTCGGGTGCGGTGGGCGCGCCGGCATGGCAGGCGGCGATCGCGGCCTGCAGCGCATAGACGCCATCCTCGCCGCCGAGCGCGGCCACGCGCTCCAGCGCGGCCAGGCCGCGCCGGATCAGCAGCCGGTCCCAGCGGCCGCGGTCCTGCTCGGCCAGCAGCACGGGACGGCCCGCGGCGTCCAGCCGCGCGGCCATGCGCGAAGCCTGCAGTTCCATGAGCGCGACGAGGCCCCAGGCCTCGGGCTCGGCCGGCGCCAGCCCGCTCAGCATGCGGCCCAGGCGCAGCGCCTCCTGCACGAGCTCGGGCCGCATCCAGTCGTCGCCGGCCGTGGCCGTGTAGCCCTCGTTGAAGACGAGGTAGACGACCTCCAGCACCGAGGCCAGCCGTTCGGCCAGCGCCTGGCCCTGCGGCAGCTCGAAGGCCACGCCGGCCTCGCCGAGCTGGCGCTTGGCGCGCACGATGCGCTGCGCGACGGTGGGCTCGGGCACGAGGAAGGCGCGCGCGATCTCCTGCGTCGACAGCCCGCCCAGCAGCTTGAGCGTGAGCGCCACACGCGCCTCGGCCGGCAGCACGGGGTGGCAGGCCGTGAACATGAGCCGCAGCAGGTCGTCGCCGATGGGGTCGGCGCGCGCGGCGTCCAGCGCATCCACGAAGTCCGGCACGGTCAAGGCCTCCTGCGCTTCAAGGTCGTGGCCGATCTGTTCGTGCTTTTCGGCCTGCAGCTTGTCGCGCCGCAGATGGTCCAGCGCACGGCGCTTGGCCGTGGTCGTGAGCCAGGCCCCGGGGTTGTCGGGCACGCCGTCCTGCGGCCAGTGCTCCAGCGCGGCGATCAGCGCGTCCTGCGCGAGTTCCTCGGCCACGCCGATGTCGCGCGTCATGCGCGCGACCACGGCGACGATCCTGGCGGACTCCATGCGCCAGACCGTCGCGATGGCCTCGTGCGTGGCCTTCTGTGTGGCCTGGGGCATCAGGCCTGGGGCGGCACACCCACCATGTGCACGAGCTCCCAGACGTGGCCGTCCAGGTCGGTGAAGCCATGGCCGTACATGAAGCCGTGGTCCTGCGGCGGGTTCGGCACCGTGGCCCCGGCCGCCTGCGCCTTGCGCACGAGGGTGTCGACCTCCTCGCGGCTGCTGCAGGACAGGCAGACCAGCACCTCGACGCTCCGGTGCGCATCGACGATGGCCTTCTTCGTGAAGGTCTGGAAGAAAGGCTCGACCAGCAGCATCACGAACAGGTTCTCGCCCAGCACCAGCGAGGCGCCCTGCTCGTTCGTGAACTGCGGATTGAAGTCGTAGCCCAGGCTGCGAAAGAAGGCCTGGCTGCGCGCCATGTCCTTGATGGGCAGGTTGACGAAGATCTGTGCGTGCTGTTGCGCCATGGTGGTTCTCCTGTTCAGAGCGTGCCGAGGGTCTTGAAGCGTTCGGTGGTCTCGCCGGGCGGGAAGTCGTCCACCGCATAGAGCTCGCGCACCTCGATCTCGGCCGGCTGGCCCGCGCCGACCGGGTTCGGAAAGCGGCGCGACCATTGCAGCGCTTCCTCGCGCGAGCGGACCTGGATCAGCGTGTAGCCGGCAACCAGCTCCTTGGCCTCGGCGAAGGGCCCGTCGACGACGCTGCGCTGGTCCCCGGCACCGTAGCGGATGCGCCAGCCCGCCGACGAGGGCTTGAGCCCGGCCGCGTCGAGCAGCACGCCGGCGCGCGCCAGTTCCTCGTGGTAGGCGGCCATGGCCGCGTACATCTCGGCGTGGGTGGCAAGGTCGGGGACCGGCTGCGTCTCGGCCTCGAAGGCCGGGATGGAGCGGACCAGAATCATGAAGCGCATGGTGTTCTCCTGTGGACCATGCCTTGACGACGAAGCGGCGCGACCGGATTCGACAACCGCGCCGAAAAAGTTTCAGCCCGGCTGGCCGTCGTCCCAGCAGGGCGCCAGGGCGCGCACCTCGACCGTGCACCACTCGGCGGCCGGGCACTGCGCGGCGATCTCCAGCGCCGCCTCACGCGTGTCGCAGTTCAGCAGGAAGAAGCCGCCGACCATCTCCTTGGCCTCGGCGAAGGGGCCGTCCAACAGCTGGGTCTTGCCGTTGCGGCGCTGCACGCGCGTGGCCGCATGCTCGGAGGCCAGCGACTCGGCCGCCACGAGCAGGCCGCGCGCCTGGAGGTCGGCACCGAAGCCCAGCATGGCGTCGTAGGCCGCGCGGCCTTCGGCCGCGCTGCGCGTGGCGCGCTGGCCGACGGGCTCGTGGATCAGCAGCAGGTAGGACATGGGTCTCCTCGGCAAAACACGATCATGCTACAGGCCGGCCGCGGCAGGCCGCGCAACAAACTGTCAGCCCGACTCAGCGCAAGCCCTCCCACCAGAGCCGGTTCTGCCGCGGCGCGCCCACCGTGAGCACCTCGCCGATCTCGGGCGTCGCGAGCACGATGCCCCTGGCCTGGGCCAGCGCGGCCAGCTCGGCCATGGGCGCCTGCCAGCGGTGGAAGGCCAGGTCGAAGGTGCTGTTGTGCAAGCTGTACAAGGTCTTGCCGCGCAGGTCCTCGAAGGCCTGCACGGTCTGCGCCGGCGTCATGTGCACCGCAGGCCACCAGGCGTCGTAGGCGCCGTTCTCCATGAGCGCGATGTCGAAGCCCTGGAAGCGTTCGCCGATCTGCGCGAAGCCGCCGAAGTAGCCCGAGTCGCCGCTGTAGAAGATGCGCTGGCCGCCGGCCGCGAGCACCCAGGAGGCCCACAGCGTGCTGTCGCGGTCCCAGGGCGTGCGGCCCGAGAAATGCTGCGCCGGCGTGGCCGTGAGCTGCACGCCGGCATGCGTGGCGCCCTGCCACCAGTCGAATTCGGCGATGCGCTCGGCCGCCACGCCCATCTCGACCAGCCGCGCGCCCACGCCCAGCGGCACGAAGTAGCGCTGCACGCGCTCGCGCAGGTACGCGATGGTGGGCCGGTCCAGGTGGTCGTAGTGGTCGTGCGAAAGCACCAGGCCTTCGATGGGCGGCAGCTCCTGCAGCGGCAGCGGCGGCGCATGGAAGCGCTTGGGCCCCAGGAAGCTGAACGGCGAGACGCGCTCGCCGAACACGGGGTCGATGAGCCAGTAGCGCCCCTGCAGCTTGAGCAGGTGCGAGGAATGGCCCAGGCGCACGATGTGGTTGGCGTCCATGGCCAGCGCATCGAGCCGCTCCCGCGTCAAGGGCTGCACCGGAACCGCATCCACGGGCACGGTGCCCTCCTTCTGGCCGAAGAAGAAGCGGCTCCAGATGCGCCAGCCCTGCTGCGCGGGCTTGGCCTCAGGGTTGTCGGGGTTGCGGAAGCGGCAGCCATCCGCCTGGTACTGCGCGGAGGCCGCGAGCTCCGGGCTGCAGGCCCGGGTGCTCGCGCAGCCGGCCAGCAGCACGAGCGCGGCCCCACCCAGGACACGGGCCACACCACGCGGGCCGAAGGGAAATGCAAGCATGGAAGTCATTTGAAACAGGGCGGAGCGCCGCGGGCGCGAGCTTACCTATGATCCGCGCATGACCTGGATCCGCCCCCGGGCCGCGCTCGCCGCGCTGGCCGCCACCGTTTCGATCGCGCTGGCGCTGGCGCTGGGCATGGGGCCGGCCCAGGCCCAGCCCCAGGCCCAGGCCCAGGCGCCATCCGGTGCAGCCACCACCGCCCCGGCCGCCGAGCCGCTGCCCGATGTCGGCACGCTGCGCAGCGCGCTCGACAAGCTGCCGCAGGCCGCCGAAGGCACGGATGCGGTGCGCGCGCTGCAGGAGCGCTACAACGCGCTGATCACCAGCGCCAACAAGGTCATCGCCGCGCGCACCGTGCAGCTCAACGACCTCAACGCGCGCCTGGGCGAGCTCGGCAACCCGCCGGCCGCGGGCGCCAGCGAAGACCCGGACGTCACGCGCCAGCGCCAGAGCCTCACGCGCGACCGCAACGGCGTGGACGCCGACATCCGGCTCGCGCGGCTGGTCGTGGTCGATGCGCAGCAGCGCGGCAACGACCTGCGCAGCCGCCAGCGCGACCTGTTCGAGGCCCAGCTGACCGGACGCGCGCCTTCGCCGCTGGGCAGCGTGTTCTGGCAGCAGCTGGCCGAGGCCTGGCCGGACGACCAGGCGCGCCTGGCACCGCTTGCAGACGAGCTGCAGGCCGCTGCCGCCCGTGTCGGCGAACCCGGCCACCTGGGCCCCGTGCTGCTCGCGCT
>DATKFT010001144.1:0-5527 GCA_035544335.1 Pseudorhodoferax sp. | reverse complement strand
CGCCCGACGCCGAGCGCCGTGATGGGGTCGCCGGGGTCGTAGCCGGCCATGGCGTCCAGCAGCAGCGCAGCGTCGCGCACGGTGCGCGCCATGGGCCCGGTCTCGTCCTGCGTGAAGCTGTTGGGCACCACGCCGGCGCGGCTCACGAGGCCGCGCGTGGGCCGCACGCCCACGAGGCTGTTGGCCGAGCAGGGCGAGCGGATGGACTGGCCCGTGTCGCTGCCCTGGCCCGCGAGCGCGAAGTTGGCCGCCAGCGCCGCGCCCGTGCCGCCGCTGGAGCCGCCCGGCGTGCGGGACAGGTCGTAGGGGTTCAGCGTCTGGCCGCCCAGGCTGCTGACGGTGAGTCCGCCGCGCGCGAGTTCCTGCAGGTTGGCCTTGGCCAGCACGAGCGCGCCGGCCGCGCGCAGGCGGGCCACGGTGAAGGCGTCCTGGCGGGGCTGCTGGTGCTGTAGCGCGACATTGCCACAGCTGGTCGGCATGCCCGCGGCGTCGATGTTGTCCTTGAGCACCAGGGGCACGCCGTGCAGCGGCCCCACCGTGGCGGGGTCGCGCCGGTAGCGCGCGTCCAGGTCCCGCGCCTCTTTCAGCGCGTGCGGGTTCAGGCTCAGCACCGCGCGCAGCGTGGGCCCTGCGCGGTCGTAGGCGGCGATGCGGTCCAGGTAGGCCTGCACGAGCTGCTCGCAGCTCAGGGTGCCTGCGCGGAAGGCGGCGTGCACCGAGGCGATCGTGGCTTCTTCGAGCTGGAAGGAGGCGGAGGGGGAAGACATGGCGGCGGATCATGCACCCGGGAACGGGGCAGCAGCCCTGCGGAGAACCCGGGCTGAGCCTGCGAAGGGCGTGCCGAGGAGGGTCGAAGTTTGGAGCCGTTGAACGTGGGCCACCGGAGACATCTGCGCCCGCGATTGGTTTCAGCAAGCTCCACGATTTTGAGGAGGGATCGCATTGACCGCGGTGCTGGCGACCCGAAGAATCACCGCTCCTGGCAATGCCAATCGGAGGAGCGGCCCATGCACATGCGGTATGAGGGGAAGCGGCTTGTCTCAGTTCTCGGCGTCGGCGCCCTGCTTTGCGGATGTGCCGGCGTTGACTTCTATTCCACACCGAACCTGGCGCGAGGCACCGAGACCGGCATTCCGATCTACGCCTCCAAGCCCTATCTGCTTGTGTCACGGACCGGCAACAAGGACAAGCCGACGGAAGTGAGCATCGTCCACCTGAGCGATCCGTCGAAGGTGATCTATGCGAAGCCCAGGTCCGGCTTCGGCTCGTCCAACCTCACGCTGTCGTTGGCGAACGGCCAGATGACCGCGTTCGGCCAGCAGGTGGATACGAAAGTCCCTGAAATGCTCACCTCGCTGGCTGGCCTGATCACCGCGCGGGGAGGTGCAAGCAAGGCCGAGGCGGAGGCCGAGAAGATCCTCTCCGAGCTCGGAACACGCCAGTCCGCGGTACTGGCTGCGGATGTCGGAAAACGGGTTGTTGCGATCGCGAACGAGATGCTCGCCAAGATCCAGGACAGGTCATTGGACCCGCTTCTCGATGATGAACGCAGAGCTGTCCGATCTGCAGCGCAGGCCCTGGTCGGTGCGGGCAACGCGCTGCAGGATCCGACGAACACGCCCGGTGTCAACAGGCAGCACCTCGACGTGATCAAGGCACAAAAGGACGCGCTGGAGAAGAAGGTTCCGACTCCCAGCGGCAGCAGCACGCCCCGGGATGCTGCCTTGCAGCTGGTCGTGGCATGGGAAGGCAAGCTGGGCGCATTGTTCGATTCCGCCCAACCGGAAAAGCCGGCGCAAGCCACTTTCGAGTTGTACGAGATCGTGCAGGACGCCATGGGTGGCGCGACCGCTCTGCGGCGTGTCGATGTTCCCTGAGTGACATGATGGGCCGGACCTCCAGAGCCGAAACAACACCGCGCCGAGGGCTGCGGCCGGCGATCACCCCCGCGGTGGCGCGACTGTTCGCCGCGCGCGCAGAACTCGACGACCGGGTAGGGCGTCGTGCCGACATCGTCGGGTCGATGGTTGGGATGAAGGTCCGCGCCGGTCGCGTCACCGACCAGCCGAGCATGTCCTTCTTCGTCCGGGAGAAGGTCGACAAGGCTGACCTCAATCCCAAAGAGCGCATCCCGTCGCGTCTGCGGTGGGGCGAGGCCGTCATCGCCACCGACGTGCTGGTCTGGCCGCGCATGGTGGAGCAGGTCACCCAGCTCGGCCCGCCGCCCGCATCCATCATCTCGGACGGGCGCACGCAAGGGACGCTGACCTGCTTCGGCCGATCGCAGTTCGGCCGTTTCGGCGTGTCATGCGCGCACTGCCTCGTCGGGGCCGATGGCAATCCGGCGACGCCGTCATCCGTGTCGCTCTACGACCCGATGGGTCGGCAGTTCGTTCCGGTCGGTGAGAGCCTGTTCCTGCCGTTCTCGCCCGGGTCGGGCTTGCCAGGCAACTTCGGTTACATGGACTGCGGTCTGTTCGACCTCAGCGACGCCGGCCTGACAGCCCGCGCGGCAGCTGCAAGACCGTTGCCCGCCGTTGCCGATGTGCGCGCCCTGGTCGGGCAATTCCTTTACGGCCTGAGCCCGTTGAAGGCGCCCGGCCAACCGGGACCGCAGCGCATCGCCAAGGTGATCGGCGCCGAAAGCGTGGCGCTGGGAGAGCGCTCCGACCTGGTCCTGCAGGTCGCATCGCCCGGCACGTTCCGTGGGGACAGCGGCATGCTGTGGTTGACCCAGGGCGGGCAGGCGGCGGCGATCCATGCACGTGGTCAGGAGATGGCCGGCATGGACGGTAGCCCACTCACCACGGCGATGTCGGCAGCGCGTGCGAGCAAGGCGTTGGGGGTCAGCCTGCTGTTGGGTTGAGCGGCCATGCCGACCTCTCGTCGGCCTCGCCTTCCTCGATCACGGTGCATGCCGCACGACGCGCACGTTGAACGGGAGCCTGGGCGGCCATACCCCGGATGGGCTGGTGCTTTCCCGGGTCGCAAGGCCGTCGCCGACCAGGCAGCGGCACGGTGACCGGGCCGAGAAGTGCGCCCGAAAGGGGGCCTGGCCGCCCCCTCACTCCAACGTGAACCCCACCTTGATCCCCACCTGCCAATGCGCGACCTTGCCGTCGACCACATGGCCGCGCGTCTCGGTGATGTGGAACCACTGGATGTTGCGCACGGTCTCGTGCGCCTTGGCGATCGCGGTCTGCACCGCATCCTCGATGCCCGTGGGCGAGGAGCCGGTCAGTTCGAGGGACTTGTAGACGTGGCTGGACATGGCAAGGCTCCTTCGGTGGTGGGATGTGACAACCGGGGCCGCGCGCTCACTGCAGCGTGCGGTCGATGTAGGCGCGCGCCTGCGACGACACGGCGCTGAGCGCGGCCGAACCCAGGTGGTACTCGCCTTCGAGCGCGAAGGCATGGCGCTGCTGCGCGGCGCCGGCCAGCCGCGCGCTGGCATGGACTTCGCCCGTGTCGGGGACGCCGTGCAGCGAAATGCTGACGTCCCAGCCGCGGTACGCGAAACGATGGGTGTTGGTGACAGCGTGCATGCCGCCCATGC
Source organism: Pseudorhodoferax sp. (assembly GCA_035544335.1). Classification (GTDB taxonomy): domain Bacteria; phylum Pseudomonadota; class Gammaproteobacteria; order Burkholderiales; family Burkholderiaceae_C; genus Pseudorhodoferax. Next base: position 1,971 of record DATKFT010001144.1, on the reverse strand, counting down.
TAGGGCAGAACCGCCCGGCGCGTTCTGCGCGTTTCGTTGATCGATATGCGCGCAGGGGCAGCGCCGGGCCGGCGTTCAGGGCCGCACGCCGTAGCGCGGCTTGGGGCCCAGCGTGGTGCCCAGGCGCACCTGGGCCGCGTCGATGAAGCGGCACAGCATGGCGCGCGTGTCGCGCGGATCGATGATCTCCTCCACGCCGAAGGCCTCGGCCGTGCGGTAGGGCGAGGACAGCGCGCGCAGTTCGGCCTCGATCTCGCGCTCGCGCAGCGCGGGGTCGGGCGCCTGTGCGATCTCGCGCCGGAACGCGGCCGCGACACCGCCTTCGAGCGGCAGCGAGCCCCATTCGGCCGAGGGCCAGGCCAGCTTGAGGCCGATGCCGCGCTTGTCGGTCGTGGCCATGCCGGCCATGCCGTAGCACTTGCGCACCACCACCGTGAGCAGCGGCACCGTGGCCTGCAGCGCCGTGTAGACGCTGCGCATGCCCTCGCGCAGTGTGCCGGCGGCCTCGGCGTCGCGGCCCACCATGAAGCCCGGCACATCGACCAGGAACACGAGCGGGATGTGGAAGGTGTCGCAGAGCTCGATGAAGTGCGTCTGCTTGCGCGCGGCGTGTACGTCCATCGCACCACCGTAGACCTTGGGGTTGTTGGCGATGAAGCCCACCACCTTGCCGTGCAGCCGGCCCAGCGTGGTGATCACCGCGCGGCCGAAGTCGGGCTGGATCTCGAACAGCGAGCCGCGGTCGGCCACGAGCGCCACGAGCGCGTGCATGTCGTAGGCGCGGCGCCGGTCGCGCGGCACGATGGAGGCCAGCCGCTCCTCGCGCCGCCAGGGCGGGTCGTCGCTGGCGACGGCCGGCGGCAGCTCCCAGACGTTGCGCGGCATGTACGAGAGGTAGCGCCGCACGAGCGCCAGGCAGGCCTGCTCGTCGGCCGCCACGTTGTCCACGAGGCCGGCACGGGCCACGGCCATCGCGGCGCCGCCGAGCTCCTGCTTGCTGAGTTTCTGGCCCAGCGAGCGCTCCACGACCGGCGGGCCGGCCGCGAACACGTAGCTCGTGGACTGCGTCATGACCGACCAGTGCGAGAGGATGGCGCGGCCGGCCGGCCCGCCCGCGGCCGTGCCCAGCACCGCGCTGACCACGGGCACGGTGCCCAGCAGGTCCACCGAGGTCTCGAAGCCGTGCACGCCCGGGAACTGCTGGTAGCCGCGCTTGCGCGAGCCGCCCACGCTGCCGCCCGCGCCGTCGATGAGGTTCACGAGCGGCATGCGGTAGTGCAGGGCCAGGTCCTCGACGAAGCCGCCCTGGCCGCCCTTCTTGCGCTCGCCGCTCCAGCTCGCGCCGCCGCGCACCGTGAAGTCTTCGCCGCCGATGGCCACGTCGCGCCCGTCGATGCGGGCCAGGCCCATCACGTAGGGTGCGGGCGTCAGTTCGAGCAGCTTGCCGGCTGCGTCGTAGCGCGCCGCGCCGCTCAGCTTGCCGATCTCCTGGAAGCTGTTCGCGTCGGCCAGCGCGTGGATGCGTTCGCGGATCGTGAGCTTGCCGCCCGCGCGGTGGCGCGCCACGTTGAAGGGCCCGCCCATGGCCTCGGCGTGGGCGTGGCGCTGGGCCAGCTCGGCCAGCTCTGGCTGCCAGAGCGGGCTGCTGGGCGCGCCCGCATCGGCGCCGGTTGCGGGGGCGGCGGGCGTGTCCGGCGCGGGGATGGGCACGGGAATGGGTGCAGGAGGCGCAGCCTGCGCGTCCCGGTCGCGTGCCGCGCTCATGCCAGCTGCACCGCGCCGTCGGCGCCGAGCTGGTCGATGGCCGCCGCGTCCAGGCCCAGCCAGCGCGCGAGCACGGCGCGCGTGTCCTCGCCGCGTGCGCGGCCGGCATGGCGCACGGCGCCCGGCGTGGCGCTCAGGCGCGGCACCACGTTGGCCATGGCCACGCCCTGGGGCAGCTGGGGCAGCTGCGGCGCGGGTGCGTGCACC
>DATKFT010001143.1:0-3065 GCA_035544335.1 Pseudorhodoferax sp. | reverse complement strand
TCAGCAACCAGCGCAGCTCCTCGAACGAACGCAGCGGCTGCAGTGCTTCGCCATCCCAGGCCGCGCGCAGCACGCGCTCGCCGCCGCGCACGCCGGCCTGCTCGGCGATCGACGCGGGCACCGGGCTGGCCAGCACGGCCTCGGGCTCCTGCACGCCGCTCCAGTTGACCACCGCATACAGCAGCACGGCCAGCAGCAGGTTGGCGGCCGGGCCTGCCGCCACGATGGCGGCGCGCTTGCCCAGGCTCTGGGTGTTGAAGGCGCGGTGGCGCTCGGCGGGATCGACCACCCCCTCGCGCTCGTCCAGCATCTTGACGTAGCCACCCAGCGGGAATGCGCCGATCACGAATTCGGTCGGCGAGCCCTTGGGCTGCCAGCACCACAGCACCTTGCCGAAGCCGATGGAAAAGCGCTCGACCTTGACACCACAGGCCACGGCCACGCGGTAGTGGCCGTATTCATGGACCGCGATCAGCAGCCCCAGCGCGACAACAAAGGCCACAACGGTCAACATGGCGATCCTTTCAAAGCCTGGCGATGGCCTGGCGCGCCAGCGTGCGCGCCTCGTCATCCAACGCCAGCAAGTCGGCCAGCGACTGGGGTTTGGAGGGCAAGACGCCCTCCAAAGTTGCATGGCTCAGCGCGTGGATCTGGTCGAAGCGGATGCGGCGCTCCAGGAACGCGGCCACCGCCACCTCATTGGCGGCGTTCAGCACTGCGCAGGTGCCCGAAGGCGCACGCAAGGCCTCCCAGGCCAGCGCCAGGCAGGGAAAGCGCACGAGGTCGGGCGCCTCGAAGGTCATGGCCGCGATGCGCGAAAAGTCCAATCTCGGCGTGCCGCTCTCGATGCGCTCGGGCCAGGACAGGCCGTAGGCGATCGGCACGCGCATGTCGGGCGTGCCGAGCTGGGCCATGACCGAGGCATCGTGGAACTGCACCATCGAATGGATGATCTGCTGCGGATGGATCACGACCTCGATCTGCTCCGGCGCCACGCCGAACAGGTACTTGGCCTCGATGACCTCCAGCCCCTTGTTCATCATGGTCGCGGAATCGACGGAGATCTTGCGGCCCATCGCGAAGTTCGGGTGCGCGCAGGCCTGCTCGGGCGTCACGTCGCGCAGCGTGGCAGGATCGCGCGTGCGGAACGGCCCGCCCGAGGAGGTCAGCATGATCTTCTCGATGCGCCGGCTCCAGGTCGCCGGGTCTTCGGGCAGGGACTGGAACACGGCCGAATGCTCGCTGTCGATCGGCAGCAGCAGCGCACGGCCAGCCTGCACCGCATCGAGGAACACCTGGCCGCCGACGACCAGCGCTTCCTTGTTGGCCAGCAGCAGCCGCTTGCCCGCGCGCGCGGCAGCCAGACAAGGCGCCAGGCCCGCGGCCCCGACGATGGCGGCCATGACGGCATCCACGTCGGGATGCGCGGCAACCTGCGTGATGGCGTCGGCGCCGGCCATGACCTCGACAGCCAGGCCTTCGGCATGGACGCGCTCGCGCAGGCGGCGCGCGGCGTCCGCATCGGCCATGACCGCAAGGCGCGGCCGGAACTGTGCGCACTGCTGCAGCATCAGCTCGACCTGCGTGGCCGCGGTCAGCGCCAGCACCTCGAACCGCTCGGGGTGCCTGGCCACCACGTCCAGCGTGTTGGCGCCCACGGAGCCCGTGGAGCCCAGAATGCTCAATCGTTGTTTCATGCCACCACGCAATACAGCATCATGGCCAGCGGCACGGTCGGCAGCAGCGCATCGATGCGGTCCAGCACGCCGCCGTGGCCCGGCAGCAGATGGCTGCTGTCCTTGGCGCCCGCGCTGCGCTTGATCAGCGACTCCACGAGGTCACCGACCACGCTCATCGCGCACAGGAACAGCACGGCCAGCGGCGCCAGCCAAGGCGCTGCCGCCCAGAGCCGGCTGTAGAGGTTGTTGCCCGAACCGTCGGCCAGCACCCAGCCGGCCGCCAGCAACAGCACGCCCACAGCACCGCCGTAGACGCCCTCCCAGCTCTTGCCGGGACTGATGGCGGGTGCGAGCTTGCGGCGGCCGAAGCTGCGGCCCGCGGCGTAGGCGCCGATGTCGGCCATCCAGACCAGCGTCAGCACCGAAAGCAGAAAGCCGATGCCGATGACACGGGCCTGGACCACGGCCAGCCAGGCCAGGCACAGCGCCAGCAGACCGCCGACGATGCGCAGCACGCGCGGAATCGGGGCCCAGCCCGGCACGCCGCCACGGATCAGCAGCACCGCGGCCAGCACCCATGCGCCACCGGCCAGGATCCAGAGTGTGGGCGAGGGACGTGCAAGCCAGCCGGCCTGCCACATGGCCGCACACAGGGCTGCGGTCACCAGCACCAACGCCCAGGCGCCGGCCTGGCCCAGCTGATTCAGGCGACCCCACTCCCAGGCAGCGGCTGCGATCATCACGAGCGCGACGATGCCAAAAGGCGTGGGATCTGCATAGAACAGCGCCGGCAGCAGGATGGCCAGCAGAACCAGGGCGGTGACGATGCGCGTGCGCAGCATGGCGCGTGCCTCAGGCGGCCTGGTTGGCGACGACTTGCTCGGAGGTCTTCCCGAAGCGGCGTTCGCGCCGGCCATAGGCCGCGATGGCCTCGTCCAGCGCGGCGGGATCGAACTCGGGCCACAGCTTGTCGCTGAACACGAACTCCGCATACGCCGACTGCCACAGCAGGAAGTTGCTGATGCGAAACTCGCCGCCCGTGCGGATGACCAGGTCGGGGTCGGGTACATGGGCCAGCGCCATCGCCGCACCCAGGCTCGCCTCGGTGATCTGCTGGCCCGTGGCGGCCAGCCGCTGCGCCGCCTGTGCGATGTCCCAGCGGCCGCCGTAGTTGAAACAGATATTGAGCACCAGGCGCTCATTGCCGGTGGTGTCGCGCTCGGCCTGCTCCAGGCCCGTGCGCACCTTGTCCGACAGCGCATGCAGCGCACCGACGAAACGCAGCTGCACGCCGTTGGCCTTGAGCGGCCTCACTTCCTTGGCCAGCACGCTGACCATGAGCGACATCAGGCCGGACACCTCGTCCTGCGGGCGGTCCCAGTTCTC
>DATKFT010001142.1:0-1775 GCA_035544335.1 Pseudorhodoferax sp. | reverse complement strand
GGCCTGCGCACCGCTGGCCCAGGCCCACAACGTCTGGCTGGAGCCCGACGCCGACGGCGCCTACACCGTGCAATTCGGCGGCCATGAGGGCAAGCTGGAGAACTTTGCGGCCGGCAAGCTCAAGAGCGTTGAGGCCTATGACACGCGCGGCCGCCGCATCGACGTGGCCGTGCAGCCCGTGCCCGGCGGCGCCCGCGCCACGCCTGCCCGCAAGGCCGCGCTGCTGGCCGCGCATTTCGACAACGGATTTTTCAGCCGCGTGGGCGAGGGGCCGATGGTCGAAAAGCCCATGACCGAGAACCCCGGCGCCACCAGCGGCGTGCATGCGCTCAAGTTCCACAAGACCATCCTCGAATGGGGCCCGGTCACCCGCGAGAAGCTGGGGCAGACCCTGGAGATCATCGCCAAGACCCGCCGCTCGCCCCACGCGGGCGAGCCCCAGCAATTCCAGGTGCTGCTGAACGGCCAGCCCCGGGCCGGCGTGCGCGTGTCGCTGGGAGAAAAGGGCGAGCCCCTGGAGACCGATGCCGACGGCCTGGTGACCGTGCTGCCGCGTGCCGGGCTCAACCAGCTGCTGGCCATCGTGCGGCTGCCTGTCTCCGGCGACGCGCGCACCACCAGCCTCAGCTACGAGTACCTGCTGGGGTTCTCGGCGCATTGAAGTGGGGGCGGCGCCCGGCCGCGCTCAGTACGCTCAGGCGGACACGGGGGTGGAGCTGCCCCCCAGGTGCCGGGCCGGCCGGTGCGTGTAGCGGTCCAGGGCCAGGCCGTCGGTGCTGATTTCGGGGCTGCGGCCGGTGATCAGGTCGGCGATCAGCCGGCCCGAGCCGCAGGCCATGGTCCAGCCCAGCGTACCGTGGCCGGTGTTCAGGAACAGGTTGGAGTAGCGCGTGGCGCCGATGATGGGCGTGCCGTCCGGCGTCATGGGCCGCAGCCCGGTCCAGAAGCTGGCGCGCGCCACGTCGCCGCCCGGGAACAGGTCGTTGACCACCAGTTCCAGCGTGGCGCGGCGGCGCGGGTCCAGGCGCAGGTCGAAGCCGCCCAGCTCGGCCATGCCGCCCACGCGGATGCGGTCGTCAAAACGGGTGACGGCAATCTTGTAGGTCTCGTCCAGCACGGTGGACTGCGGCGCCAGCGCCGGGTTGCCCAGCGGCACGGTGAGCGAATAGCCCTTGACGGGGTAGACGGGCAGGTCCAGCCCCAGCGGCTCCAGCGCCTGGCGCGAGTAGCTGCCGAAGGCCATCACGTAGCGGTCGGCGGTCAGCAGTTCGCCATTGACGCGCACGCCGGCAATGCGGCCGCCTTCGACCACCAGGCCATCCACGTTCTGGTTGAAGCGCAACTCCACGCCCAGGCCGGTGGCGATGCGGGCCAATTCATTGGTGAAGCGGTGGCAGTCGCCGGTCTCGTCCTTGGGCAGGCGCAGGCCGCCGGTCAGCCGGTCGCGCGCCTGGGCCAGCGCGGGTTCCACCTGGGCCAGCTGGTCGCGGTCCAGCAGTTCGTAGGGCACGGCGCATTCGCGCAGCACGGCCACATCGCGCTCCACGGCGTCCAGCTGGGCCTGGGTGCGGAACAGTTGCAAGGTGCCGCCGGTGCGCTGCTCGTAGGCGATGCCGGTGTCGGCGCGCAGCTGCTGCAGGCAGCTGCGGCTGTACTCGGCCACACGCATCATGCGTTCCTTGTTGACGGCGTAGCGCTGGGCAGAGCAGTTGCGCAGCATCTGCGCCATCCAGCGCAGCTGGAACAGGCTGCCGTCCAGGCGCACGGCCAGCGGC
>DATKFT010001141.1:0-3473 GCA_035544335.1 Pseudorhodoferax sp. | reverse complement strand
AGCGCCGTGGCCACCATGCCGGCATGCAGGAAGCCGTGCTGCTGCGTGAGGCCCTGCGCCCAGTCCAGCTCGAGCGCCACCAGCCCCGGGTCAACCTGCGCCAGCCGCGCGCCGATGGTCTGCATGGCGCCTTGGAGCGCGAAGCTGTCGCGCACGCGCTGGGCCCAGTCCGCGGCAAGGGGTTCGAAGGCGGGAATGCTCATCGCGCGTCTCCTGGTGGCCTGTTGTTGTTGACGTTTACGTAAACGTCAATCATACCGGCGCTCGCCGCAGACGCAAAGGACCTCAGGGCTCCGCCGGGTGCGCGCGCGCCAGCAATGCGCGCGCCTCCTTCTCATGGGCCTTGACCTCCTCGAGGTTGGCCTCGAGTTCGGTCAGCTGCGCCTCCAGCGCCTCGCGGTGCGCCGTCAGCACGGACAGGAACTTGCGCAGCTGCGGCCCGGTGTCGCGCGGACTGTCGTACATGTCCAGGATGTCCCGCGCCTCGTTGAGCGACAGCCCCAGCCGTTTGGCGCGCAGCGTGAGCTTGAGCCGCGTGCGGTCGCGCGCGCCATACACGCGCACCCGTCCCGCCGGGCCGGTGCGCTGCGGCTGCAGCAGGCCCATGTCTTCATAGAAACGGATGGCGCGCGTGGTGAGGTCGAACTCGCGGGCCAGATCGCCAATGCTGAAGGTGTTGACCAAGGGAGCGACGTCGGCGGCGTCGCTGGCGGAGGTGGTCTTGCGGGGAGCGGCGGGCATCGCGAATGGGAGTACGGAGGTGACAGTCGGTTCGGGAACGGGTTTCTACAATGCGGGCCGATTACAGATGACGTTTACGTCAACGTCAACCCAACCGGCAACATCCCCATGAATGCACTCGAAAGCCAGCTGAACTACCCGTTCGGCGACCGCCTGCCGGCCCCCGGTGAAACGCTGGAGGTGGCGCCGGGCGTGCGCTGGATCCGCATGGCACTGCCCTTTGTGCTGGACCACATCAACCTGTGGCTGCTGCGCGACGAGATCGACGGACGCGCGGGCTGGACCGTGGTGGACTGCTGCATCACGCGCGACGAGGCCAAGGCGCAATGGGAGAGCATTTTCGCCACGCAACTCGAGGGCCTGCCGATCCTGCGCGTGATCGTCACGCACATGCACCCGGACCACATCGGTCTGGCGCACTGGCTGTGCGCGCGCTGGAATGCCCCGCTGTGGATCAGCGCCACCGACTACCATGTCGCGCGCCTCAATACCCAGGGCACGAGCGGCAATGGAGGCGAAGCGGCCGCCAACTTCTTCCGCCAGCATGGGCTGGTCGATCCGCAGGCGTTGCAACAGATCCGCAGCCGCTCCAACTATTACGCCGACATGGTGCCAGCGCTGCCCGGGCAGTACGTCCGCATGCTGGACGGCATGACGCTGCGCATCGGCGGACGAAGCTGGCGCTGCATCAGTGGCTACGGCCATGCCCCCGAGCACATCGCACTGTTTTGCGAAGAGACCCGGCTGTTGATCGGCGGCGACATGATGCTGCCGCGCATTTCAACGAACGTCAGCGTCTACGACGGTGAACCCGAGGCCAACGCGCTGCAGCTGTTCCTGGACTCCATCGACAAATTCAGGCCGCTGTCGGAGGACACGCTGACCTTGCCTGCACACGGCAAGCCCTTCAAGGGGCTGCAGGTGCGCATCGAGCAGCTGCACCAACACCATCGCCAACACCTGGCCCGCGTTCTGGAGGCCTGCGCCACCCTGGGCCCGCGCACCGCGGCAGACTTGTTGCCGGTGCTGTTCACGCGCAAGCTCGATCTGCACCAGACCACTTTCGCCATGGGCGAAGCCGTGGCGCATCTGCACAAGCTCTGGTTCGATGGCCAACTGCACCGCGGCCGCGATCCCGAGGGCATCTACCGCTTCGCGCTGCCGGCCTGAGCCGACCGGTACACCGTGCACCATGAAAAAAACCGCCCTCGGGCGGTTTTTTCTTGGGTGGTGCTGTGGGCTGGTCTTGCGTCCGCCTACAGCACCTGGCTTTTCAGCCTGCTCTCGGCCAATTACTTGGCGGCGTTCTTGCGGCGGCGGCTCAGGCCCAGCCCTGCCAGCGCCACACCCACCAAGGCCAGGCTTGCCGGCTCCGGCACTTCGTTCGTGCCGGTGAACACGGCGCTCACGTCGCCCAGGACGTTGTGGGACGTGCCGGGGTTCGTACCGCTCAGGCCTTCGTCGACGTCGCCCGTCACGATGACCGACATGTAGAACGGATCGGGAGCCGTGAAGAACTTCTTGCCATCGGCCGTCAGGTTGATCGGATCGAACACGAACTTGAATGCCGACACCGGCAGGCCGATGCCAACGCCGTCGCCTTCCAGCATGACCGTGCTGCTCGCCAGTTCAAACACCGTGCCAGCCGTCGTGTAGGTCACGGCGCTGTAGCCATCGGCGCCGAACACCGGGGTGACTTCGTCGGTGGCGGCGTACAGCGTGAAACTGCCGGCCGTGCCAACAAAGGTGTTGGGACCGTTGACGTGGCCGGACGCATTGAACACGGCGAACAGCGTGTAGTCGCGGCCCAGATCGGTCTTGCGGCCAGCACCCAGGCCCGAGATCACCTGCCCGCTCGTGTCGTAGTACTGACCGAAGGAGGCAAACGCGGTTGCAGCGAACGTTGCATCGGGGTTGACGGTGATGGTCTCGATGTAGCCGCCGTTGAGCTTGCCCACGTTGTTGACCACGTAGCCACCCAGACCGAGGTTTTGCTCGTTGATCTGAACGGGAGCGGCATGAGCGACCGAGACAGCAGCAGCAAGTGCAGCCGTTGCAGCGACAGACGCGAAGTTGAATTTCATTGTCTTACTCCTAAGGAAACCAAAAAGGTTGGGAACGGTATGCACAGCCGCCAAGAACAATGCATGCTCCGTGCCAGCAAAAAAAACTTCGAAAAATCAATTGGTTACGGGAAACGCCTGCCGACGCACCCAGAAATCGTAAAAAAACCCGACAGCGCCCGGTGCCACCGCAGAACCATTGGCCGCCGCAGGAGTCCGACCACCACGCCAGCCCCTGCGCGCCACCCCGGCTCACGGGGACTTCGGGCGCCGTTAGCACTCTGGACTCGAGAGTGCTAAAATTGGGGCATTGGAAGGAAAGGAATCTGGTATGAGTCATCAAACTGGAACCACGTCCATCGCGCTTGCCACCGCAAACCCTTGGTCCCTGGTCCCGCCGCTGGGAAATCTGGACGCCTATATCTCGGCGGTCAACCGCATGCCCATGCTGAGTCTGGAGCAGGAGCAGGAGTACGCGCGCAAGCTCAAAAACGAGAACGACCTGGAAGCCGCAGGAAAGCTGGTGCTCTCGCATCTGCGGCTGGTGGTGTCCGTCGCACGCCAGTACCTCGGCTACGGACTGCCGCATGGCGACCTGATCCAGGAAGGCAATGTCGGCCTCATGAAGGCGGTCAAGCGCTTCGACCCGGATCAGGGCGTGCGCCTGGT
>DATKFT010001140.1:0-12948 GCA_035544335.1 Pseudorhodoferax sp. | reverse complement strand
CAGGATGTTCACGATCCCGAGGTCGATGTCGGCCTGCGTGGTGGTGCTGCTGTCGCAGCGCACGAAGTAGGCCTCGCGCGGCGTGCGACCCTGGAACGCGCCCTGGCGGAACAGGTTCTGCAGGAAGGCACCCACGTTGAGCCGGATCTGCGCCCACAGCGGTTCGTCGTTGGGCTCGAACACCACCCACTGCGTGCCGCGGAACAGGCTCTCTTCGAGGAACAGCGCGGTGCGCCGCACCGCCATGTACTTCCATTCCGAGGCCAGCGCATCGGCGCCGCGCAGCGTGCGCGCGCCCCAGACGATGGCGCCGGTGTTGGGAAAGCTGCGCAGGCAGTTCACGCCCAGCGGGTTGACGAGGCCGTTCTCGCGGTCTGTCATGGGCACGTCGAGCGCGGGCACGCCGTTCAGCGTGGCCTCGATGCCGGCGGCCGATTTCCAGACACCGCGTGCGCCGTCGGTGCGCGCGATCACGCCGGCCACCGCGCCGGCCGGCGCGAAGGCCTCCAGCCGGCCCTCGCGCAGCGGATTGGCCGCGCGGATGCGTGGGAAGAACAGCGCCGCATTGGCGCTGCGGCCGGCCACGCCGGTGACCGCGTCGGGCGTCAGGTCGGAGATGTCATCCCAGCCGCTGGTGTGGAACGGCGGGTCGACCAGCACGAGCGCGCGGCGCTCGGTGGCGTAGGCGATCGCGTCGGCCCAGGTGGCATTGCCGATGTCGGCGCCGGCGGCCACGGCGTCGGACAGCGGCGGCAGCACCAGCAGGTTGAACAGGTCGGCCTTCTCCAGCGCGTACAGGCCGCGCTTGCCGGCGCGCAGGTTGCCGCCGCTGATCTGCGTGCCCGTGACGGGGCTGCCGTCGGTACCGCCGGCAAGTGCGGTGCTGCTGGCGTCGGCGAACAGGTCGGCCGGTGGTGTGGCGGGCACGGTGTTGGCGGCCGGCCGCGCAGCCACCGTGGCGGCTGCGCGCAGCAGCCGGCTCTGCTGGGCCAGGATGCTGCCGACGAAGCGCGGATGCCCGGCCGTGATCGACAGGTTCAGGAAGTTCTCCACCGCCTGCGTGCCCATGTCCTTCACGCGCAGGTTGAACAGCGTGTTGGGCGGATTGGCGGCGGCCACCTCGGCCGGCACGTCGTGGTCCACGCGCAGCCGCAGGCCGTTGCCCCAGCTGCCGGGGTTGGCCGCCTGGAACAGGAAGGCGGCCGGCAGGGCCGGCGTCTGTGCCGCCACGGCCGCGTTGTGCACGCGCACGATCAGCGCGTCGCTGCCGCCGTTGTTGAAGTACTGGTAGACCGAGAAGGACATCGGACTGTCGTTGGACAGTCCGCCGAAGTGTCGCTCGTAGTCGGCGTAGCTGGTCAGCCGCACCGGGCTGACGGCGTCGCTGTCGACCGGCCCGCGCGGCGCGCGGCCGACGAAGGCGGTGATCGAGGTGGCGACACCGGTGATGGTGCGCACGCCGCTGGGCACTTCTTCCACGTAGACGCCCGGGTAGGTCAGGGCACTGGGCATAGATCCCCCTTCATCGGTTGACGGTCAGGAGCCCTCGGGCTCCGCTTGTTCCTGCGCATGCCGGCCTGGCGCGACGGCCCGGTAGACGGTCTGTCCATCGGGTCCGACCGCGCACACCACCTCTGCGCTGGCCACGAGCAGCGCCAGCGCCGCACCCACGACCTCGCTGCGACCTCCGGCCGGCTGCGGCAGAGGCCACCAGGCGGCGATGCCGGTGGCCGTGTCACAGGCCTGCGGATGCAGGCGCAGGTAGTGGCGCAGCGCCTGCGCCACCTGTGCCACCGCATCCATGTCCTTGGGCTGCATGCCGGCCTCCGCGTCGCTCACGAGCAGAGGTGCTTAGCCAGGAGCGTGCCAACGCAGCTGCGCACGCAAGTGCTTGATTTACCTGGGCAGGTGCGCGCGGCCGCCGCGGCACCGTGCGCGCGTGCACACAACCTGCGAGGCAGCAGCTGCCGGCGCGCGCCTGCGCTGCATGTGCGCGCCGCGACACGGCCGTGCGCTGGATGGCACAGGGCGCGCTGGCGCCGAATTCCCGCACGTGTGGGCCGGCCATCGCGGCTGCTAAGATCCGCGCGCCTTGCGCTGCGCGGGGCTTGGCCGGAGACGACTCCGCGCTGGACACCATGGACCAGGGACGGCCCTGACCCTTGTGAGGAGGTCGGACATGCACCGATCCCAGCGTCTGCTGCGGCAGGCACCCCCCCTGTCTGCGATCCCGTCCCGTGCTGCTGCATGGGCCGCGCCGGTCCGTCCGGCGTGCGCGGAGCTGGGCTGCTGATGCCCGGCCACCTGCACGGAGCGGCCTGGCCGTCACGCTGTCTCTGGCGGTCGCGGTGTGGCGCTTGCACTGCAGTGGCGCGCCCAGGCCCAGGAGCAGCGTCCATGCCCTGCGCGCCTGTACCGCGGTCTGGACCGTGACGACCGCGGCCATCTGCCCGATCGCCAGCGCGTAGCGCTGGCCTGCCCCGTCCGGCGCGTTCTTTCCGCTTCAACGCGCCTTGCTGCGCACGCGCGCAGCCAACACCCCAACTCCTGAAGGATCCACCGTGGAACGCGTCGCCCTGGGCATCTTCGTCTTTGCCATGTTCATGTTCTGTGGCGCTGCATTCACGCACGCGCCTGGCCGCGCGGCCGAGACGCGCCAGATGCTCGTGCTCGCCATCGTGCTGCTGGCCGTGGCCGCCGCGTTCCTGTATGGCGCGCGGTAGGGGGGCCGGGGCCGCCTTCAGGCGTTGCCCAGCAGGCGGGTCTTCACGCCGTACTTCTTGACCAGCCGGCTCAGCGCCGCGCGTTCCAGCCCGCTCTGGCGCGCGGCCTCGCTGATGTTGCCGGCCGTGCGCGCGAGCCAGGCCTCGACGAAGTGGCGCTCGGCCTGGTTGGCCGCTGCGCGCTTGGCTTCGCGCAGCGCGTGGGCGGGCGGCGGCGTGGCGGGGGCCGCGTCGCGCTGCGCCAACTCGGGTGCGCTGCGGCGCAGCTCGGCCACGCCGAGTTCGCTGCCCTGGCCCAGCACATGCGCCTTGAGCAGCACATGCTCGAGCTGGCGCACGTTGCCGGGCCAGTCGTAGCCGGCCAGCAGCGCCAAGCCCTGCGGGGCCATGCGCCGGGGGCGGCCATCGGTCGCGCGTGCGGCCTTGTCGAGCAGGTGCTCCACGAGCAAGGGCAGGTCGTCGAGCCGCTCGCGTAGCGGCGGCAGGCCGACGCGGAAGGCATCGAGCCGGTACAGCAGGTCGTCGCGGAACGCGCGTGCGGCGGCCTGTGCGCGCAGGTCCACATTGCTGGCGGTGATGATGCGCACGTCGGCCCGCATGAGCTCGTTGCCGCCGAGCGCGCGGTAGCGCGAATCCTGCAGGAAGCGCAGCAGCGCGCCCTGGCCGCGCGGCGACAGCGCTTCGATCTCGTCCAGGAACAGCGTGCCACCTTCGGCCAGGCGCACGAGGCCGGTGCGGGCCTGGCTCGCATCGGTGAAGGCGCCGCGCGTGTGGCCGAACAGCTCGCTTTCGACCAGCTGGTCGGGCAAGGTGGCGCAGTTCACGGGGATGAAGGGGCGGTGGCAGCGCGGGCTCAGGTAGTGCACGGCGCGGGCCACCAACTCCTTGCCGGTGCCGGTTTCTCCGGCCACGAGCAGGGGCGCATCCCAGGCCGCATAGAGGCGCACCAGTTCCATGGCTTCGCAAAAGCGTGCGCTGCGGCCGACGAGCTTGTGGGCCAGGACCGCACGCGTGGCGCCTGCCTGCGCGGCCGGTGCAGCGCTGGTACGCGACGAGGCGATGGTGTTTGCGTGCATGCCTGTTGGTTCCCGCGGATGGCGAGCGTGTCCACCCCATTTGCTCGGCTTGTTGGCGGCAAATGTAGGCGGCGCGGTGCGGTGCTGGTGTTGCAATCGTGTTTTGTCACAGATTGCTCGTTTTGATACATATGACCCGCGTCATGTCGTGCGGTCATCGTCCGCTGCATGGGGGACATCGCGCGCCGGATGCCGGCCGGAGCGCTTGACAGCGCGCGCTCCAAGCACCCTCGTCGCGCGTGGCGGGCGCCCCGGCGCGGCCGGGCAAAATATGCACAGGTTCGCCACAGCGACAGGGCAGCACCGCGCCCGGCATGGCACCGGAGACAAAGGAAAAACCAAGCATGTTCAATCACGTCATGGTGGGATCGAACGACATCGAGCGGTCCAAGCGCTTCTACGACGCGGTGCTCGGCACGCTGGGCGCAGGCGAGGGCCTGCGCAACGAGGCCGACAGCGGCCACACGCGGCTGTTCTACCGGCACGACGGTGGGACCTTCGGTGTGAGCCAGCCCATCAACGGCGAGAGCGCCACCTGCGCCAACGGCGGCACCATCGGCTTCAAGTGCGAGTCGCCCGACCAGGTGCGCGTGTTCCACGACACCGCGGTGGCGCATGGCGGCACCTCGATCGAGCAGCCGCCGGGCCTGCGCGAAGGCCGGCTCGGCGCGATGCACCTGGCCTATGTGCGCGACCCCGACGGCAACAAGCTCTGCGCCGTCCACCGCGTGCAGAAGAAGTAGGCGCACCCGCGCTTTCCTAGCGCGCCACGCGCTGTCCCACGCGCCAGCCCATGCACCGCTTCGACGTGTTCGGCCGCCGCGTCGGCATCGTGCGCGCGGAAGCGGGCTGGGCGGCCTTTCTGCTCGGCGAGGACGGCAAGCGCCGGCCCGCCGACTTCCCGGTGCCGGCCTTCCTCGCCGAAGAGGACTTGCAGCAGTACCTGGCCGACCTGTTCCACGAATCGGCCTCGCGCGCCCATCCCGAGGTGACGCGGCTGCTGCCCTGAGGCTCAGCCTGCTGACGGCGCGCGCGTGCGCCGTGGCGGCGGCTCCAGTGCCAGCAGTTCGGCGGGCAGCGCATCGTTCCAGACTTCGCGGAAGTAGGCACGGTCGCTGGGCACCAGCGTGGGCAGGGCCTGGCGCAGCGCGGCCAGCGCCTGCGCCGCCGGGGCCAGGGCGCCGGCATGGGCGGCGTACCAGGCCTGTTCCAGCAGCAGGCTGCAGTACTGCAGGCCCGGGTAGCGGCGCGTGCCGTCGTGGTGCTCGGCCAGGCGCCGGCTGGCCACCTGTACCCAGGCGCCGGGCCAGTCCGCGCCCTGGAACACCTCGGCCAGCGGGCCGGCCTCGCGCGCGAGCAGGGCCGGTGTCAGCGGGGCCAGCGCGCGGAACTGCGCCAGCGTGGCGCGCGGCGGTGGCTGGCAGCCACCGCGCGCGATGCGCATGAGGTAGATCGCGTTCCAGGCCGAGCGGCCCTGCAGCTCGCCCTGGCCGCTGAGCCACTCGCTGAACGCGATCCACTGGATCGCGCGCGGCCGGGCGGCGCCGGCGTCGGCCGACAGCCCGACCCGGTCGAACAGCCACAGCGCCATGCCCATGTTGGCCGCCACGTGCTGGGCCGCGTCGAAGGAATGCGACTCGAAGGCCGCGGCCAGCGCCCGGCCGAAATGCTGCAAGGACTCCTCGGCCTGCGCGGCCGCGGCGGCGGGCGCCTGCGCCGCGCTGCCCAGCGCCTGCGAGCGGCAGGCCAGGGCCCAGAGGTTGCTCCACTCGAAGCGCACCTGCGGATGGTGTACCAGCAGTGCGCCCTGCGCGGGGTCACGCGCGATGGCCTGCAGCTGCGCGCGCGCGGCGCTCAGGTCGCGCGCCGTGTAGTCGCACCAGGCCGAGACGATGGAGGCCATCGCGCCCAGGTAGTCGTGGCCGGCCACATGGCGTGCCAGGCGCTGGCGCGCGAGCGCCTGCACGCGCCGGCGTGCCTGCGCGTCGTCGCCCAGACGGCGCCACAGCAGCGCCTCGTTGAGCGTGACCAGCGCGCGCTGGAAGTCGCTGCCGGCCAGCTGCGCCGCGCGCCGCATGGCCTGCAGCGCGCTGACGGGTCCGGCCGCGCCGGCGGCCGTCAGCGGGGCGGCCACACGGCCTTGCCGCATGGCCTGCTGCGCGGCGACCAGCTGCTGCCAGAAGCCGGCGTCCTGCAGGTGCACGGCATCGGGCCGGCCATCCGCGCTGGCCGCGGCACGCACCGGCGGCGGCAGGCCCAGGAAGGCGGCGCGCTCGTCGGGCGTGGCGGGCCGGCCCTCGAGCAGCAGCTGCAGGCGCTGCGCCGTGGCGTCGGGCAGCCAGAACGGTCCCTGGCTGCGGCGCTCGGCGTTCAGGAAGCGCGGGTCGCGCGTGCGGTCCTCGCCCCAGCCCACGGCCAGGCCCCAGGCCTTGAAGTCGCGGAAGGCCCGGCTGACCAGCATGCGCAGCGTGCGCGCGGCCGAGACCTGGCCGCGCAGGTCGTCCAGCCGCACGGGCTGGCCTGCGGCATGGGCGTGCAGCAGGCGCACCAGCAGCCACAGCGACTGGTAGGGCGCGCCGCGCCCGTCCACGGTTTGCGGCGAGCTCAGTTCGATGGCGGTCGTGGCGGTGGGCATGTGACACAGGTTACACCGGGGCGGCGGTGCGCCCGTCCGCGCTTGGCACCGTGTCCGCCGCTGCCTAGCATGCGCAGCGTCGCGACGAACACCGGTTTGATTCATCCCTCTTTTTTGGAGACTTCCTCATGCATGCTTCCTTCTTCGACGGCCGGCGCGCGCTGCTGCTGGGCGCCATGGCCCTGCCGCTGGCCACGGCCTGCGCCGCACCCGCGCGCCGCCCGCAACAGGCACAGGCCGAACAGGCGCTCGCCGCGCTGGAGCAGGGCTTAGCTGGCCGCATCGGCGTCTGTGCGCTGGACACGGCCGACGGTGCGCTGCTGGGCCAGCGCGCCGACGAGCGCTTTCCGATGTGCAGCAGCTTCAAGCTGCTGCTGGCCGCGGCCATCCTGCACCGCAGCACCAGCGAGCCCGGCCTGCTGCAGCAGCAGGTGCGCTATGCGCGCAGCGACCTGCTGTCGCACTCGCCGGTCACCTCGCTGCATGTGGACCAGGGCCTGAGCGTGGCCACGCTGTGCGAGGCCACGGTGCAGACCAGCGACAACGCGGCCGCCAACCTGCTGCTCGCGCGCGTGGGCGGGCCGGCCGGGCTCACGGCCTTCATGCGCGGCATCGGCGACACCCAGTTCCGGCTGGACCGCTGGGAGCTGGAGCTCAACAGCTCGCTGCCGGGCGATCCGCGTGACACCACCACGCCGCGCGCCATGGCCCAGAGCCTGCGCAAGCTCGTCGTGGACGACGGCCTGCCGCCTGCACAACGCGCGCAGCTGGCGGCCTGGATGCGCGGCACGACCACGGGCGACCAGCGCATCCGGGCCGGCATGCCGGCCGGCTGGGTGGTGGGCAACAAGACCGGCACGAGCGGGTCGGGTTCCTATGGTTCGGCGATCGACGTCGCGGTGGTCTGGCCGCCAGGCCGTGCGCCGCTGGTGCTGGCGGTGTTCACGACACGGCATGCCGCCAACGCACCGGCGCTGGAGGCACCGATCGCGCAGGCCGCGCGCATCGCGGCGGGCTGGGCGTAGGCGGGCGCCTGACGATGAGGAGGCCGGCCGCTCTCAGCGGCCGGCCTCGTGGCTGCGGTCGCACAGGTAGCTGATGACCATGTCCGACGCATGCTTGGGCCGGGCGTCCTGCCGCTCGGGCGTCCCGAGGTCCACGCCCAGCACATAGGACAGCGTGTAGCGGTTCGTCAGGAAGTACGAACCGATGCCCGAGACCGACACGTACAGGTTCACCCAGTCCGCGTCCTGGCGGAACACGCCCTGGGCCTTGCCCGCCTCCAGGATCTCCGACAGCGCCTTGTGCAGCGGGTTGAACATCTCGGAGATCACCTTGGACTTGCGGATGTGCTTGGCCTTGTGCAGGTTCTCCGTGGCCAGCAGCTGCAGGAACTCGGGCTGCTCGGTGAAGTGCTGCACGGTCTTCTCGACCAGCTCGCGCATGTCCCGCACGGGATCGCCCGTGCGCAGGAGTTCGTTCTGCCGCTCGCGCATGGCGCCGTAGGCCCGCTCCATGACCTCGATGAACAGCGCTTCCTTGCTGTCGAAGTAGTGGTAGATGAGGTTCTTGCTGATCTTGCAGCGCGCCACGATGGCATCGATCCGGGTTCCCTCGAACCCGTGCGCCGCGAACTCGCGGCTCGCCATCCTGAGGATCTTGTCCCGCGTCGCCACCGCGTTGCGCGGCTTCGGCTTGCGTTCGGGGGCCGGTGTCTGGGTCATGGTCTGGTGGTTCGAAAGCGCGCCTGGTGCGGGCTCAGTCTACCAAGCGAGGTGTTGGAAAGTGCCGCGCAAAACCTGCCGTAAGCGCTCTTGACAGCGCCGCGAAACGGCTCGTACATTGGCACGTAATTTGACTAGCCAGTTAGTTAGTTAAAGACTTCGGACGCATTCTCAACCAAGCCAGAGCGGAACCACATGGCCACTGCACCAAACCAGAGCAAGGGCGCACGCGTAGGGTGCGACATCGGTGGAACATTCACCGACATCGTGCTCGCGATGCCCGACGGGCGCCTGTTTGTCAACAAGACCTCGACCACCCCGGACAGCCTGGGCCGTGCCATCGTGCAGGGCCTGCAGTCGCTGATCGCCCAGGCCGGCATCCGGCCCGAGGACATCACGGAGATCGTGCACGGCACGACGACCGCGTCCAACACCATCCTGCAGAAGGTCGGTGCCAACACCGGCGTGCTGACCACCGAGGGCTTTCGCGACGTGCTGGAGATCGGCCGCATCCGCACGCCGACCATGTTCGACCTGGCCTGGCAGAAGCCGCAGCCGCTGGCCACGCGGCGTTGGCGTCGCGGCATCCGCGAGCGCATCGCGGCCGACGGCAGCGTGGTGACCGCGCTGGACGTGGATCAGCTCGTGGAGGAGACCGGCGAACTCGTGGCCGAGGGCGTCACCGCCATCGCCATCTGCTTTATCAACAGCTACATCAACCCCGCGCACGAGCTGCAGGCCAAGGCCCAGCTGCAAAAGCGCTTCCCGGACGTGCTGTTCAGCGCCTCGTGCGAGGTGCTGCCCGAGATCAAGGAGTACGAGCGCACCAGCACCACGGTGGTCAACGCCTACATCCTGCCGGCGATGCGCAGCTACCTCGCGCGGCTGCGAGAGGACCTCCAGGCCATGGGCATCCAGGCTTCTCTGCAGGTCATGGCCTCCAACGGCGGCATGATGGGCATCGCCGCGGCCAGCGACAAGCCGGTGTTCGCGGTGGCCTCGGGCCCTGCCGGCGGCGTGGCCGGCGCGGCGCGCATCGGCGCGCTGGGCGGCAACGACGACATGATCGTCTTCGACATGGGCGGCACCACGGCCAAGGCCGCCATCGTGGTCAATGGCCAGCCCTCGCTGACCAACGAGTACGAGTTCCGCGACGGCATCAGCGCGCCGAGCCGCTTCGTCAAGGGCGGCGGCTATGTGCTCAAGGTGCCGGCCATCGACATCGCCGAGGTCGGTGCCGGCGGCGGCTCCATCGCCTGGATCGATGCCGGCGGCCTCTTGTGCGTGGGCCCCGAGTCGGCCGGCGCCGCGCCCGGTCCGGCCTGCTATGGCAAGGGCAACGTGCGCCCGACCGTCACCGACGCCAACATGGCGCTGGGCTACCTGAACCCGCAGGCCCTGGCCGGCGGCAGCCTGCCCGTGAACCCCGCGCTGTCGGCGCAGGCGATCGACCAGCACGTGGGCGCTCCCCTGAAGATGGACACGCTGGCGGCCGCCCACGGCATCCGCCACCTGGCCAACGTGAACATGGCGCGCGCGATCCGCGCCGTCACGGTCGAGCGCGGGCTGGACCCGCGCGACATGTCCATGATCGCCTTCGGCGGCGGCGGCCCGCTGCACGCCGTGGCCGTCGCGCGCATCCTGGGCATCCGGCGCGTGCTCGCGCCCATCATGGCCGGCGTGTTCTGCTCGGCCGGCATGCTGTCGGCCGATGCCGAGCACAACTTCGTGAAGGCCGTGCTGCGCCCGCTCGACGCCTGCGTGCACGAGGACCTCGCGCGCATCCTCGGTGCGCTGGAAGACCAGGGCTGCACCGTGCTGGCCGGCGAGGGCTACAGCGGGCAGGCGGCGCGCGTGTCGCACTTCGCCGACGTGCGCTACCTGGGCCAGAGCTCCGAGCTCACGGTGCCGCTCTCCAGCGCCGCCATCGACGCCGGCGTGCTGGACCAGCTGGCGCGCGACTTCCGCGCGCTGTACCAGCAGACCTTCGGCTACAGCAGCGACGAGCCGCTGGAGCTCGTGAACCTGCGCATCAGCGCGCACGGCACCAGCCCGCACCGGCTGGACTTCGGCCAGTGCCGCGTGGACACCAGCGCACTGCAGGGCACGGAAGGCGAGCGCCTGGTCAGCTTCGCACCCGGCGAGGCGCCGCGCGGCACGCGCGTCATGCCGCGTGCGGGCGTTGGCGCCGAGCGGCTGGCAGGCCCTTTGATCATCGAGTCCTACGACACCACCATCGTCGTTCCTCCGGGCTGCTTCGCGCACGCGGACGCCATCGGCAACATCATCATCGACATCGAGGAGGCCCTTGCATGAGCCGCGCCATCGACCCCATCACCTTTGCCGTCATCAAGAACGCGATGGACTCCATCGTCGACGAGGTGGCCTACACCGTGCTGCGCACCGCGCGCTCGGAAATCGTCAAGGACGTGATGGACTACTCCGCCGCGATCTGCGACCGCCATGGCCAGATGGTCGCGCAGGCCAAGACCATCGCGCTGCACCTGGGCGCGATCCCCGAGGCCATGGCCGAGGTGCGCAAGCGCTACGGCGACAGCCTGCAGCCCGGCGACGCCGTGATCGTCAACGACCCCTACCAGGGTGGCATGCACCTGCCGGACATCTTCATGTTCGTGCCCTTCTTCTACCAGGGCGAGATCGAGGGCTTCTGCGTGGTGATCTGCCACCACACCGACGTCGGCGGCCGCGTGCCGGGCTCCAACGCCAGCGACTCCACCGAGATCTACCAGGAGGGACTGCGCATCCCGGTGCTCAAGCTGTACGAGGCCGGCCAGGTCAACGAGACCATCGAGCGCGTGATCGCCCAGAACGTGCGCGTGCCCGACCGCGTGCTGGGCGACCTGCGTGCACAGTACGCGGCCTGCCAGGTCGGCGTGCGCGAACTCGGCAAGCTCTTGGACCGCTACGGCCGCGACGCGGGCCGCGCCTACTTCGCCGAGCTGCTGGACTATGCCGAGCGGCTGACCCGTGACGAGATCCGCCGCTGGCCCAAGGGCACCTTCGTGTTCGAGGACTTCATCGACGACGACGGCCTGTCCGAGGACGCGATTCCGATCCGCGTGGCCGTGACGGTGCACGAGGACCATGTCAGCGTGGACTACACGGGCTCGTCGCCGCAGGTGCGCGCGGCCATCAACTCCACGCTGTCCTACACCAAGTCCTGCACCTACCTCAGTGTGCGCTGCGCGCTCAAGGGCGACGTGCCCAACAACGCGGGCGTGTTCCGCTGCATCGAGGTCACGGTGCCCGAGGGCACGGTGCTGAACCCGGTGTCGCCGGCGGCCGTGGCCGCGCGCGCGCTGACCGGCTACCGCGTGTTCGACGCCATGCTGGGCGCGCTGGCCCAGGTGGTGCCCGACCATGTGCCCGCGGCCGGCGAGGGCGGCAACACCGTGGTCTGCCTGTCCGGCAAGAAGGACAGCGGCGAGGGCTACATCATCGTCGACATGATCTGCGGCGCCTGGGGCGGCCGGCCCCGGAGCGATGGCATCGAGGCCATCACCAACGCCTCGCAGAACCTGTCGAACACGCCCGTGGAGACGCTGGAGGCCCAGCACCCCGTGCGTGTGGAGGCCTACGAACTGGCGGCCGACACCTGCGGCGCCGGCCGCTACCGCGGCGGCCTGGGCATCCGGCGCAGCTACCGCGTGCTGGGCGACGACGTGCTGCTGCAGCTGCGCGCCGACCGCATGAAGTTCCGTCCCTACGGCCTGCAGGGCGGTCTGCCCGCGCAGCCGGCACAGAACCTGCTCGAACACGCGGGTGCGGTGCAGGCCCTGCCCAGCAAGGTGGGCCGGCAGATTGCGCGGAACGACCTCGTGACCCACATCCAGCCCGGTGGCGGCGGCTTCGGCGACCCGCTGGCGCGCCCGTTCGAGGAGATCGAGCAGGACGTCTGGGACCACAAGCTGTCCGCGGCCTTCGTGCGCGAGCACTACCGTGCCGTCGCCGATCCGCGCACCGGAAAGATCGACCGCGAGAAGACCGCAGCGCTGCGCGCCGCGCGCTGATGGCACCTGTACCTGCCCTTTGACCCATCCCACCCCACTCCAGAGGAATGCCATGAAACGACGTACCCTGACACGAGGTCTGGCCTCGGCGCTTGCCCTGCCTGTTCTTGGACTCACCATGCACCGCGCGCTGGCGCAGGCGCCCGCCAAGCTCCGGGTCCGCATGGACTTCTCGCCCTGGGGCCTGCACGGCGCCATGCACCTGGCGCAGCAGAAGAACTGGTTCAAGGAGCAGGGCCTGGAGGTGGAGGTGCAGGACGGCACCGGCACCATCAACACGCTGCAGCTGCTGGCCGCCGGCCAGGTCGATGTGGGCCAGGTCGCGCTGGGCACCATGGCCGTGGCCAAGGAGAACGGCCTGGACCTGGTGTCGATCGCCGGCTTCTCCCGCACCGGCGACCTGGCGGTCATGACCGACGACGGCCAGGGCGTCAAGCGTCCGCAGGACCTGGCGAAGAAGAAGCTGGTGTGCTTCACGACCAGCCCCTGGGCGCCCTTCATCGACCCCTTCCTGAAGGCCAACGGCATGAGCCGCAGCCAGCTGGAGCTGGTCATGGTGGCGCCCAGCGCCATGATCTCCACCTACGTGTCGGGCAACGCGGACGGTTTTTTGTCGCAGGCGCCGTTCGGCCAGCCCATGGTGCGCAAGACGCGCCAGGCCGGTGCCATCCTGCTGGCCGACAGCGGCATCAACTTCCCGAGCTACGGGCTGGCCGCCACGCCGACGAACCTGGCGGCGAAGAAGGACGCACTGGCCCG
>DATKFT010001139.1:0-2479 GCA_035544335.1 Pseudorhodoferax sp. | reverse complement strand
ACCGCTGGCCGTGCTGATCGGCGAGTTCAAGGCCTGCGAGCCCGGCAACGCGTTTTGCCGGGTCTGGGTGCGGCACATGCCCGACGCGCCGCTGTTGCTGGACGCCCGCACCTGGGATCGCATCGCGCGCAGCGAGTGCCGGCTGCTGCAGGCCCGCAATGCCGATGGCGCACGGAGCACGCGATTGGCCCTGTGTGCGTTGATCCGCTCCCCGCGGCCCTTCGCCTTCGAGATCGACACGCTGTGCCTGATGCTTCTGAGTGCGCAGTGGCTGCCAATCGAAAGCGTGGACGAGTTGCCGCTGATCGACGCACTGGTCGCCCAACGCAGGCGCTTCCTCAAACCGCTGCGCTACGACGCGCCGAGCGCAGCCGCATTCCCGAACGCCTTGCTGCTCGACTGCGGACCGCGGCCCGTCGCCTTGCACCTGAACGGCAACCATCTGTCGGCGCAGGACCAGGCACGGCGGCGCAGGGCGATCCAGCGCAGCGGACGAACGGCCTGGGTGTGGGATCTGGGGGCACCGATGCCGCCGTTGCCGACAGTGGCATCCGCGGAACGACCGCTGTGTCCGTGGCCGTGCTGAATGACACGAGATTTGAAGCAGAGATTCTGATTTGGAACGCGATTCGTACATCCGCTGCCATTGACTTGACCGTTGACGCTGAAGCTCCAATACGAACTCCCACGAACGTGGACGTGGAGCGCGAAGAAATCCGCACCGCCCAGGAGTGGCGGCTATGCGCACATCGGCGACATACGTCGACCCGATCTCACCGCTGCAGAGCTGCCGTCGAACGCGAACACAGCCATCTGAAGGCAACATCAAGGTCGTTGGCTATTGGGCAGCGCCACGCTTAGGGATGTTCTCTCACCAACGCGGCAGCTTCACTGCAGGGAGCTGTATAGCTGGCATCCTCTGTCGAATGCCGACTTGCGTGCGCCGCATGCCCCATTCCAATCACCTCCATTCCAAAACCATGGACTACCTTCCTCAGCTTCTCGCACTCTCAGGCATCATTCTTCTGGCCTGCGTCAGTCCTGGCCCGGACTTCGTGGCGGTGACTTCGCAGGCGCTGAGCGAGCGCCGCAGTGGTGTGTTCGTTGGCCTGGGCATCACCTGCGCCGCCGCGATCTGGGCCGGCCTGGCCGTGTTCGGCTTCGGGCTGCTGATCCAGCAGTTCTTCTGGCTCTACGAAGGCATCCGTCTCGCTGGAGCAGCCTATCTGATCTACCTGGGCGCTCGCATGCTGATGGCAGCCATGCGCACGCGGGCCGGGAGCCAAGACATCGCGCAGGCGCCACGCCTGAGCGCAACGCAGGCCTGGCGCCGAGGCTTCATAGTAGGCATCACCAATCCCAAGACCGCCACGTTCTTTGCCACGCTGTTCGTGACCCTGCTGCCCGTGGGAGCGCCGCTGTGGGTGTACGCGGCCGTGGTGGCCGTGGTCGTCTGCTTCACCGCCACCTGGATGTGCCTGCTGGCCTCATTCTTCTCGGTGGGGATCGTGCGCACCGCCTATACGCGCATTCGCAAGCCCATCGATGCGCTGATGGGCGCTGCGTTGGTGGGCCTGGGAATGCGCATGGCCGCCAGCCGATAAGTGACCGCTCTCCTGGGCAACCGCTATCGCCTCGGACAAGGCTGCCGCATCCGGCTGCGACTCCTCGTACTCGCCCGGGCCGGTGGAATGTTCCGCTGGTCCTTCGAGACGAGGCGCATTCTTCCTCTCGTTCGTCTACTGCAACTCACCCATGGTTCCCCGCCAAGATGCTTGACAAACCCCTCGTTGACGCCCTTTATGAGGCCATTCTCAATCGCGACGACCATCGCCTCCAGTACATCGAAGACACCCATGCCGAGGACTGCGCCCATTTGCGCGTTGTGACCTGCACCGACGACCCGGAGGCCATCGATCTCGACCTGGAACTGGGTCTGCGTCCCTGCGACTACGTCACCCCGATTTTTGAGGGACCGCGAGCGCGATTCATTTCTCGCCACACGGCATTGCAGGCCCGCCTGACCGGCGGACACGCTAACGTTCCGATCGACTATTCGCTCAGCTTCGATTCCAACTTCGCGCAGAAGCTGCGTGCGGTCGTCCATGGCGGCAACATCAGCGCCGTCGAACGGGACCGCGTGGTCTCCGTCCTGCGCCTGAAGGCTGTGAACCCTCGGGTGCAGTTCGACATCCTTCCGTTCTTGAATGAAAACGCCCGCCTGGCGCGGGAGGACCCGAACAACCGGCGCCCATTGGAAACGTTGGTCGCCTTCCGCATGCTCGACCATCTGGATTGGGCCGCGTTCCTGGCAGACCCGAGCCGGCTCGAATTCAGCGAAGACACCGAGTCCCTCGCACAGCGCCTGCGTCCTGGCGAGGAAGCGTTCCTCAGCAGCCAATACGACGATGCACACGTGCTCCAACAGGAGACCATGGCCTTGGGCACACAGGCCCTGCTGCTGCGGCTGGCCACGCTA
>DATKFT010001138.1:0-2885 GCA_035544335.1 Pseudorhodoferax sp. | reverse complement strand
TCGCCAGTGCCAACTACGAAGACCATCTGGAATTCCTGTCGATCAAGGTGCCGGACGGCCCCTTGACCTCCAAGCTGCAGCACATCCAGGTTGGCGATTCCATCGTCGTGGGCCGCAAGCCCACGGGCACGCTGGTGACCGATTACCTGCTGCCTGGCAAGCGCCTGTACCTGTTCGGCACGGGCACGGGCCTGGCGCCGTTCCTGAGCATCGTGCGCGATCCCGACACCTACGAGCGCTACGAGCAGGTCATCGTGGTGCACGGCGTGCGCCAGGTCGATGAACTGGCCTACCACGACATGCTGGCCGAGCATCTGCCCGCGCACGAGGTGCTGGGCGAGCTGGTCAGCGACAAGCTGCGCTACTACCCGACCGTCACGCGCGAGTCCTACCGCAACATGGGCCGCATCACCGAGCTGATCGAGAACGGCAAGCTCTGCAACGACCTGGGCCTGCCGCAGATCAATGCCGCCGAGGACCGCGTGATGCTGTGCGGCAGCCCCGCCATGCTGCGCGACCTCAAGGTCATCCTCGAAGAACGCGGCTTCAAGGAAGGCAACACCACGACGCCGGGCGACTTCGTCGTCGAACGCGCCTTCGTCGAGCAGTAGGACCGGCGCCCCGCACATGCCCAGGCCCGCGAAGACCGCCGATGGCCAGCGCAAGCCGGGCGTGCGGGAGCAGGCGGTCATCGCTTCGCGCGCCAACCTGCTGCGCGCGGCCACGCGCATCTTCGCCAAGCACGGGTTCGCAGGCGGGCGCGTGGGCCAGATCTCCAAGGCGGCCAAGTCCTACGACCGCATGATCTACTACTACTTCGGTAGCAAGGAAGGTCTGTACATCGCGGTCATCGAGGACATCTACCGGCGCATGAACGAGGCCGAGGCCGAGCTCGCGCTCAACGAGCATGTGCCCGTGGAATCGCTCAAGACCGTGGTGCGCTTCGTCTGCGGCTACTACCGCCGGCATCCCGAATTCGTGACGCTGCTCAACAACGAGAACCTGCTGCAGGGGCGGCACATCGCCAAGATGCGCTCGGCGCAGCAGTACTCTTCGCCGGCGATCTCGGTGCTGCAGCAGCTGCTGGTCGCGGGCAGCGCCCAGGGCGTGTTCCGCGACGACGTGGCGGTGCATGACGTCTACATGATGATCGCTGCGCTGGGCTACTTCCCGCAGTCCAACCGTTTCACGCTGTCCGAATTCCTCGGGCAGCGCATCGACGACCCGGCGGCGTCCGCGCGCTGGGAAGCCTTTGTCGTCGATGCCGTGCTGCGCACCGTGATGCGCGAGCCCGTGCCGCACAACGATTCCCCCAGCCCCCACGGAGACACCCCCACATGGCAGAAGCCGCCGCCACCGCCGCATCCGGAAAAGTCGTCATCCTCAACATCGGCCTGATGCTGTCGGGCGACATCGACCAGCCCATCCTCGAAGCCGACACCATCGTCGTCCACGACGGCCTGATCAGCGCCATCGGCAAGCGCAAGGACTGCGACATCGATGGCGCGACGACCGTGATCGATGCCAGGCAGACCTGCGTCGCGCCCGGCCTCATCGACAGCCATGTGCACCCCGTGTTCGGCGACTGGACGCCGCGGCAGAACCAGCTCGGCTGGATCGAATCGACGCTGCACGGCGGTGTGACCACCATGATCTCGGCCGGCGAGGTGCACCTGCCCGGCCGGCCCAAGGACATCGTGGGTCTGAAGGCCCTGGCCATCACGGCCCAGCGCGCGTTCGACAACTTCCGCCCCGGCGGCGTGAAGGTGCTGGCCGGTGCGCCCGTGATCGAGAAGGGCATGGTCGAGAGCGACTTCAAGGAGCTGGCCGCGGCCGGCGTGGGTCTGCTCGGCGAGATCGGCCTGGGCTCGGTCAAGGGCGGCACCGAGGCCGCCACCATGGTCAAGTGGGCGCGCGCGGCAGGCATCCAGAGCACCATCCACACGGGCGGGCCGTCGATCCCGGGCTCGGGCCTGATCGACAAGGACGTGGTGCTCGAGGCCGATGCCGACGTGATCGGCCACATCAATGGCGGCCACACCTCGCTGCCCGAGGCCCATGTCTGCGAGCTGTGCGAGAAGTCCAGCCGCGCGATCGAGATCGTGCACAACGGCAACGAGCGCGTGGCCATCGCGGCCGCGCAGATGGCGCTGCAGCTCAAGTGCCCGCACCGCGTGATCCTGGGCACGGACGGCCCGGCCGGCTCGGGCGTGCAGCCGCTGGGCATCCTGCGCATGGTGGCCATGCTGTCCAGCCTGGCCAACATCCCGGCCGAACTGGTGTTCTGCTTCGCCACCGGCAACACGGCCAGGATCCGCCAACTCAACTGCGGCCTCATCGAGGTTGGCCGCGCGGCCGACTTCGTGTTCATGGACCGGGCCCAGCACACGGCCGGCCGCACGTTGCTCGACAGCGTGCAGCTCGGCGACGTGCCGGGTGTGGGCATGGTCATGATCGACGGCATCGTGCGCTGCGGCCGCAGCCGCAACACGCCCCCGGCCACAGAGATTCCGGTGGTGGTTTCAGGCGCGCATTGAAAAACTTGCGCGAGCCTTGAAAATTGCTCTATAATCGTAGGCTTCGCGGCTGTAGCTCAGCTGGATAGAGTACTTGGCTACGAACCAAGGGGTCGTGGGTTCGATTCCTGCCAGCCGCACCAAACAGATGGGCCGGTCCTCACAAGGGACCGGCCCATTTTCTTTTGTCGACGCCGCGCGGCGTCATGTCGAGAAACATGGAGAAACTTGCCGCAGCAGAGCCGATGGCGGCCTGATTGCGGTGAAAAGCCGGTATATAATGCAAGGCTTCGCGGCTGTAGCTCAGCTGGATAGAGTACTTGGCTACGAACCAAGGGGTCGTGGGTTCGATTCCTGCCAGCCGCACCA
>DATKFT010001137.1:0-3080 GCA_035544335.1 Pseudorhodoferax sp. | reverse complement strand
CGTCGCGGCCGAGTTCATCGAGCGGCTGCCGCAAGGCTACAACACGCTGCTGGAGGAGAACGCGGCCAACCTGTCGGGCGGGCAGAAGCAGCGGTTGTCGATCGCGCGTGCGCTGCTCACGCGCCCGCGCATCCTGATCCTGGATGAGGCGGCCAGCGCGCTGGATCCCGAGAGCGAGGCCATCTTCATCCGCAACCTGTCGCAGATCGCGGTCGGGCGCACGGTCATCATGATTTCGCACCGGCTGTCCACGCTGGTCAACGCGCATGCCATCCTCGTGATGCAGCAGGGCAGGCTGGTGGACCAGGGGCGTCACGCAGAGCTGTTGACCCGCTGCGAAACCTACCAAACGCTGTGGCACCAGCAGACCAGCCATGTTTAAGCTCCCCCCGTTTCGTGCCCACTGCGTGTGCACGCATACCCCCCAGGGGGCGCACCCTGCGGCCTGGCAGAGCCAGTTCCGCGGCTGCGTTGGCATGGCCCGCTCCGCGGCCTTTGGCACCTTTGCTTGCAGGCCGGCGCTTTGGGCTGCGTACGGTGTGCAGCACGCATGGAGGCAGGCATGAAGTGGTTCAAGCGCGACCGCGACGCCACTGCCGTTGCGTACCTGCCCGATGCCGACGAGATCGAGCGCAGCCCGGTACCCCGGCTGGCGCGGCTCACGCTGCATGTGCTGGTGCTGGCCGTCGTGTCTTTCGTCGCCTGGGCCAGCCTGTCGCAGATCGACCAGGTCGTCGTGGCCAAGGGCCGGCTCGTGAATCCGCTGCCCAATGTGGTCGTGCAACCGCTGGAGACCGGCGTGGTGCAGAACGTGGCCGTGCGCGTGGGCCAGGTCGTGCGCAAGGGCGAGGCGCTGGCCTCGCTGGACGCCACCTTCGCGCAGGCCGACGAATCGCAGCTGCGCGTGCGCCTGGCCAGTCTGCAGACCCAGGTGCAGCGGCTGCAGCAGGAGCTGTCGGGCAAGGCCGCTGCCGGCCGGCCGGGCAAGGGTGACGCCGATGCGCAACTGCAGGCCACGCTGCTGGTCGAGCGCCAGGCCAACTACCAGGCCCAGCAGCGCAAGCTGGCCGAGACGGCGGCCAAGCTGCGCGCGGCCCTGGCCACCAACCGCCAGGACCAGCAACTCGTGGCCTCGCGCCTCAAGTCGCTGCGCGAGATCGAGGCCATGCAGGAGCGCATGGTGGCGCAGAAGTTTGGCTCGCCGCTGCAGCTGCTGGAAGCCCAGCAGCGCACCAAGGAGGTCGCGCGTGAACTCGAACTCGCGGTCAGCAGAGAGCAGGAGTTGCGCCGCGAGCTCGCGGCCTTCGACGCCGAGCAGACCGCCTTCGAGAAGGGCTGGCGCCAAAAGACCATGGAAGACCTGCTGACCGCTTCGCGCGAGCGCGACAGCGTGCGCGAGCAGCTGCAGAAGGCCGAGCGCCGCCAGAACCTCGTGACCCTGGTGGCACCGCAGGACGCCGTGGTGTTGGAGATCGCCAAGCTCTCGCCGGGCTCGGTCGTGCGCGAGGCCGAAACCTTCTTCACGCTGGTGCCGCTCAATGTGCAGCTGGAGGCCGAGGTGCAGGTCGAGGCCGCTGACGTGGGTTACATCCGGCGCGGCGACCATGCACACGTGAAAGTCGCCACCTTTCCGTTCCAGCGCCACGGCACGCTGGACGGCGAGGTGCGCACCATCAGCGAGGACGCCTTCCAGCGCGACCCCACTGCACGCAGCGGCACCGACGCCTACTACCTGACACGGCTCACCCTGGGCGATGCGGCGCTCAAGAACATGGCGGACAGCGCGCGCCTCCTGCCCGGCATGACGCTGGATGCCGAGATCGTGGTCGGCCGGCGCTCGGTGATGTCCTACCTCGCCTGGCCGTTGACCAAGGGGCTGGACGAAGCGATCCGTGAGCCGCGCTGAGTTTGGTTGCGGTTTGTGGTTCAGATGCAACGAAAAGTAGATGTGCAAGATCTGCACAAATAAATCTGCGAATTTGGTCAGGTGGCGTTAAGTTTTCTTGAGGGCAGTCGCCAATACGTTTTGCAGAAAGAACGGTGCGTGCAGCGAGGGGCTGCGAAAGCGCGCCAAGTTCTGAAGAGCGGACACGCGCTGTCGCTTTGGTGGTGTATTCTGTCCACCAAAGCTGCACACGTTTTTGTGCACCCGAATTGAGAACCGAAGAGAGCCCAACATGAGCAACATCAGTGGCCTGACCACGGAGCAGATCGCCGCGCTCACGACCGCCCAGATCCAGTCTTTGAGCACGGCGGACATTGCGGCGCTCACGACGGCGCAGACCCAGGCGCTGACCACCGGGCAGGTGGTGGCTCTCCAGACCAACCAGATCCAGGCGTTCAGTACCGCCAACGTGGCGGCGCTGACCACCACCCAGATCGCGGCACTGGAAACGCGCGATGTGGCGGCGCTGCGCACGACCCAGATCGCAGCCCTGAACACCGCGGCAGTGGCCGCACTGACGACGGCCCAGATCGGCGCGCTGGGCACGGGCTCCATCGCCGTGCTGAACACGGCCAGCATCGCCGCGCTGACCACCACCCAAATCCAAGAACTCACGACCGCCCAGGTCCGCGCGCTGAGCACGGCGCAGATCGGTGCGCTGAACACGGCGCAGGTCGTGGCACTGGAGACGCGCGACATCGCGGTGCTGAGCAGCACGCAGATCACGGCGCTGGACACGGCCGACATCGCGGCGCTGACCACCGCCCAGGTCGGCGCCATCAGCACGGCCAACATCGCAGCGTTGCGCACCACGGCGGTGGCCGCGCTCACGACGTCCCAGGTCGAGGCGCTGACGACGGCGCAGGTCGGCGCACTGTCGACGGCCGGCATCGCCGCGCTGAGCACGGCCCAGGTGGCCGCGCTGGAAACCCGTGACGTGGCCGTGCTGCGCACCAACCAGGTTGCGGCCCTGAGCACGGCCGGCGTTGCCGCGCTGACGACTGCGCAGATCGGTGCTTTGAGCACGGCCGGCGTTGCCGCGCTGACCACCGCTGGTGTGGCCGCGCTGACCACCGCGCAGGTCGCCGCGCTGACCTCGGGCCAGGCCCAGGCCCTGACGACGGCGGGCATCGCT
>DATKFT010001136.1:0-10943 GCA_035544335.1 Pseudorhodoferax sp. | reverse complement strand
AGCGTGACCATGGCCAGGTAGTGCGTGCGCGTGCGCAGCGCCACGAGGCCCATGAGCCCGCCCGCGACGGCGCACACCGCCAGGCTCACGGGCAGCGTGGCCCACAGCGGCCAGCCGAACTTCGTGGCCAGCAGGCCGCTGGCATAGGCGGCCAGCCCCACGAAGCCGGCCTGGCCCAGCGAAAGCTGGCCCGACAGGCCCAGCAGGATGTTCAGGCCGATCGCGCCCATGGCCACGATGGCGGCGTCCTGCGCCAGCGTCACGAGGTAGGGGTTGGGCGCCACGAGCGGCAGCACGGCGATCGCCACCGCGGCGATCGCGTATCGAAGGTGGCGCATGGTCAACGAACCTGTGTGTGCGATTCGCCGAACAGCCCGGTCGGGCGCGCGACCAGCAAGACGAATGCGATGAGGAAAGGGTAGACGTCGCCGTAGGACGAGTCGATGAATCCCGAAAATGCCTCGATCACGCCGAAGCCCAGGCCCGCGATCAGCACGCCGATGGGGTTGGCGAAGCCGCCGATGCACACGGCTGCGAAGCCCTTGAGCAGGAACATGATGCCCATGTGGCTGTTCACGGTCGTGAGCGGCCCGGCAAGGATGCCGCTGACGCCGGCCAGGCAGGCCATCATCACGTACGAGGACACGACCACGCGGCGCACGTTGATGCCCAGCAACTGGGCCGTGCCCTTGTCGAACGAGACCGCCGCCACCTGCTTGCCCCAGCGCGTGCGGAACAGCATCCAGTACAGCAGGGCCACCACCGACAGCGCGACCACGGCGACCACCACCTCCTCGAGGAAGAAGCGCACGCCCCAGACGGACAGGGTCTCGCCCTTCTCGCTCGCGAACAGCTGCGGCGAGTAGTAGCGGCTCTTGCCCCAGATCAGCTGCGCGGCGTTCTGCAACACCATGCCGAAGCCCATCGTGGTCAGGATCCAGGCCAGCGCGCTGGCGGCGCCCGCGGGCAGCCGCTCCAGCGGGCGGATCGCAGCGCGCTCCAGCGCGAAGCCCAGCACGGCCATGGTGGCCACGACCAGCGGCACCATGAGGTAGACCGGCACGCCGGCCAGCAGCATGGCCATGGCCATGAAGGAGCCGATCATGAGGAAGTCACCCTGGCCGAAGTTCAGCGCACGCGTGGTGAGGTAGGTGACCAGCAGCCCCTTTCCCATCAGGGTGTAGATGCTGCCCATGGCGATGCCGCCCAGCAGCACCTGGATCAAATCGGGAATGTGCATGGCGCGCCAGGGTCAACGCAGCTTGACGACTTGCCCATCGCGCCAGACGCCCAGGAACACGTTCTCCGGGTCCAGGCATTCGTGGTCGGTGGCGCTGAACGGCGCGGCCGGCGTGCCCGACACCGCCTTGAAGCCCGAGGCGCTCTCGAGCGCCTTCTGGATCGCGGCGGGGTCGGCACCGGCGGTGTCCACCGCCTGCAGCACCAGGCGCATGCCGTCGTAGCCCAGCGATGCGACGACGGGCCAGCGGTACTTGTCGCCGAACTCCTTGCGCATGCGCTCGTCGAAGGCCTGTGCCTTGGGATCGGCCAGGTCCAGCGCCTGGCCCATCACCGTGCCCTCGATCGCCTCCTTGCCGACGATGGACAGGATCATCTTGGACGACAGCGCCCAGTTGCCCGAGAGGGTCGGCTTGTAGTTGGCCTTGGCCATCGCGCGGTAGGCCAGCTCGGGGCTGTCGTTGAACATCAGCAGCATCTCGGCCCCGGCGTTCTTCATGTTGAGGATCTGCGGCGTGAGGTCGGTGACCGAGGGCGCCACGCCCTCGGAGGCGACCAACGCGGTGCCGCGCGCCTTCATACCTTTCTGGATCTCGCCAGCCGCGAACAGGCCGTAGCCGGTCGTGCCGTGGATGAGGCCGATGCGCTTGAAGTTCTTGACGCCCCAGTCGAGCAGCGCATCGACCTGGTACTTCTCGACCATGGAACAGCGGAACACGTAGCTGGGCTTGTGGTCGATGAACTTGGCCGTGAGGTCGGTCGAGATCGCCGGCCCCGCCATCAGCGGGATCTTGGCCTGCTGCAGCATCGGCGCGAAGGCCGCCACGTTGCCGCTGCTGGCCGTGCCCACCACCACCGCCACGCGGTCGTTCGCCACGAGGCGCTGCACGAGCGAGACGGCCTTCTGCGGGTTGGCCTCGTCGTTGTAGACCACGAGCTCGATCTTGCGCTTGGGCGAGGCCGCGTTGTACTCCTTGAGCGCCATCTGGTTGCCCTGCAGGTAGGACTCGCCGAAGTCGACGATCGCCGGTGCACCGCTCAGCGCCTGGACGACCCCGATCTTGATCGTCTGTGCGGAGCCGATGCCGGATGCAAGCAGTCCGGCGCAAAGGGCTGCAAGGGTGCGCAAGGCAGTGTTCATGTGGAGTCTCTGGCAGTTCGGGGAATGAGTAACGCCGTTACTTTAATCATGCGATAGTAACGTCGTTACCGAACAAACCCTAATCGCCTCGCCCGGCCGCACAGCGCTGCGCGCGAGAATGCCCGCATGACCGACATCCCCGGTACCGCCGGCTACGACACCCACGCCGCCACGCTGGCCGACCAGTACGAGAGCATCTCGTTCGCCGAGGTGCACCGCGAACTGCTGCACCTGTTTCCCGTGGCGCCCGGCCGCGTGCTGGACATCGGCGCCGGCTCGGGCCGCGACGCCGCCGCGCTCGCGCAGCGCGGCCACCGGGTCACGGCCGTCGAGCCCACGGCCGGCCTGCGCCGGGAGGGCCAGCGCCGGCATGCCGGCCTGCCCCTGGTCTGGGTGGACGACCACCTGCCGCAGCTGCCGCGCGTGCGCGCCATGGGCCAGCGCTTCGACCTGGTGCTGCTCACCGCCGTGTGGATGCACCTGGACGCGGCCGAGCGCGCCACCGCCATGCAGGCCGTGGCCGGGCTCGTCGACGCGGGCGGCCAGCTCTTCATGTCGCTGCGCCACGGGCCCGTGCCCGCGCAGCGCCGCATGTTCGACGTGTCGGCCGAAGAGACCATCGCCCTGGCCGCCCAGCACGGCCTGCACTGCCGCCACCAGGCCGGTCGCGAGGACATGCTGGGCCGCGCGGCCGTGCACTGGAGCTTCCTGGCGCTGCAGCGCGGCGCGGCCGCCGGCCACTGAACAGGGCTGTGCCGCGCGGGCCGCCTCCGCCCCGCCGATCAAGCCCACCTCGCCTGGAAGTACACACGCCCTGGTTAGCATGCGCAGATGGAGGATGCGCCCATGGCCCTGGTCCTGTACTACCACCCCCTGGCTTCGTACTGCTGGAAGGCGCTGATCGCGCTGTACGACAGCGGCACGGCCTTCACACCGCGCCTGATCGACCTGGGCCAGGCCGAGGACCGCGCCGCGCTGCAGGCGCTGTGGCCGCCCTGCCGCTTTCCCGTGCTGCACGATGCCGCGCGCGGCCTGGTCCTGCCGGAGTCGAGCATCCTCATCGAGTACCTGGCCGAACACGCGCCCGGCGCGGCGCCGCTGTTGCCAGCCGACGCGCAGGCGCGGCTGGATGTGCGGCTGTGGGACCGCGTCTGCGACGACCACCTGCAGCACCCGATGCAGAAGATCGTGGGCGACCGGCTGCGCGACGCCGCCCAGCGCGACCCGCACGGCGTGGCCGAAGCGCGGGCCGCGTTGCAGCACGCCTATCCGCTGTTCGACCGGCAGCTGGCGGGCCGGACCTGGCTGGCCAGCGAGGGCTTCAGCCTGGCGGACTGCGCCGCCCTGCCCGCGCTGTTCTACGCGTCCATCCTGGAGCCGATCCCGGCCGAGCTGGGCGCGCTGCAGGCCTACTTCGAGCGCCTGCTGCTGCGGCCTGCGGTGCAGCGCGTGCTGCAAGAGGCCAGACCCTGGTTCCGCTTCTTCCCGTTCGCAGACGCGATGCCCCTGCGGTTCCTGGCCAGTGGTCCGTCCTGAAACGCCGTGGCACCGAGCGGCCTCACCGGCCTCACCGGTGCAATAGCCCGTGCCGCGCAGGCCCGGCCGCGGATGCGGCCGCCCTCCACGCCTGGTTCAGCGGCCAGCCCTCAGAACCGCCCCCGCAGCGTGAGCACCGCGTTGCGCGGCTCGCCGTAGAAGTTGCCGCCGTACGAGCCGCCCATGGTGCGGTAGTAGGTTCTGTCGAACAGGTTGCTGAGGTTCAGCGTCAGCGTGAGATTGCGGTCGATGCGGTATTCGGCCATCGCGCTCCACACCGCATAGCCGCTCTGCGTGTAGCTGTAGGGCGTGGACGGGCCGTTGTACTGGCCGGTGGCCGCGTTGAAGCTGGACGCCGTGCCCTGCACGTACTGCGCGCTCTGCAGCGTCGCGCCGGCACCCAGCTTCCAGGCCGAGGCCGCGCCCGGCAGCTGCCAGGTGCCCCACAGCTTGACCAGGTGTTTGGGCGTGATGGTGCTGAATGCGGCGTTCTCGGTCTTGTTGCGGTTGTGGTTGTAGGTGTAGCCCAGCGCCACCTGCACGCCGCGCGCCACCTCGCCGTTGACCTCGGCGTCGAAGCCCTGGCTCACCACCTTGCCCTGCGTCAGGTAGCAGCAGCTGCCCGCGAAGGCCGAGCTCTCGGCCGGGAAGTTCGGGTCGCGGACGGCGCGCTTGTCCTGCACGATGCGGTAGATGGCGAAGGCCGTGTTCAGCTTGCCGTCCAGCAACTCGCCCTTCAGGCCCAGCTCGGCATTGCTGCCGCGCATCGGCTCCAGCCCGGTGCCCGGCGCCGGACCGGCCTTCATGTTGGCCTGGGGCCGGTAGACCTCGGCAAAGCTGGCGTAGGCGGTCCACGCGTCGCCGAGGTCGTGCACGATGCCGCCGAAGGGCGTGAGCTTGGCCGACTCGGCGTACTGCGTGATGCTGTTGACGTTCCAGTCGCCCCCGGCCCCCTGCGTGCGGTAGACCTGGTTGTAGCGGAAGCGGTTGACGCGTGCGCCCACGATGAGCTTGGTGTGGTCCGCCACCTCCAGGCGCAGCGTGCCGTAGGCGCCGTACTGCCGCTGCTCGACGGGCGAATAGTCGCGCGTCCAGGGGCCTGTCGTCGGCTCGGACCACGGCGTGCGTTCGGGGTCGAACACGTCCAGCGGGCTGCCCGAGCCAGGGTGCACGGCCGTCCCGCGCCAGCGGCTCGTGATGTCCTGGGTGTCCGCCCCCACCAGCACCTCGTGCGTGCGCCCGAACAGGTCGAAGGCGCCGCTCAGGTTGGTGTCCAGCAGCGTCTGGCGCGACGAGGTCGCCACGCTCGTGCCACGCCACACGCTGCGCAGCGTCGTCATGTCGACCGCGCCGTTGGCGAAGCCGCCCTTCTGGTAGCCCTCCTGCTCGGTCCTGGTGGCGTTCACGCGCCAGGTCCAGCGGTCGGCCACGCGCCAGGCCAGCTTGGCGAACACCTCCTTCGAATCGATGTTGCGAAACGACCAGTCGGTGGTCAGCCCGGTGTTGCGCGGCAGCCCGACATCGGCGCCGTTGCTGTAGCGCGGCAACGAGGTCGAGGTGCCGTGGGCGTTGACGCGCTGCTCGCGCGCGCCCAGGGTCAGCACCGCGTCGGGGCCGATGTCGGCCTCCAGCACCCCATAGAACAGGGGGCTCCAGCTGCTGTTGTGGTCGACGAAGTGGTGGCGCTTGTCCAGGGCCACGACCGCCCGGCCGCGCAGCTTGCCGTCGAAGGCCAGCGGGCCGGAGGCGTCGAGCTCGCTGCGGTAGCTGTCCCAGCGGCCCGCCGACAGCGCGAAGTTGAACTGCGGCTTGGCCGTCGGCATCTTGCGCACCAGGTTGACGGCGCCGCCCGGGTTGCCCGTGCCATTGAGCAGGCCGGCCACGCCGCGCAACAGCTCCATGCGGTCGTACTCGGCCAGGTCGTAGCTGGCGTAGCCGTAGTGGCTGGACGAGGTCGACATGGGCGCGCCGCCGTCGAGCTGGATGCTCTCGACCAGAAAGCCCCGCGCGTGGATTTCCACCAGCCGGTCATCGCCGTCGCGCACGGTGATGCCGGTGGCCTGCTCGGCCGCCTGGCCCAGCGTGGTGAAGTTCTGGTCGTCCAGCCGCTGGCGCGTGAGCACCGAGACCGACTGCGGCAGTTCGCGCAGCGCCTGCGCGGTCTTGCCGATCGTGATCGCGCCCGTGGTGTACGAGCCCGTGCCCTCGGTCTCGCCGTCGCGCCGGCCGCTCACGCGGACCTCGCGCAGCGTGTAGTCGGCCGCGGCAGCGTCCGCGGGCGTCTTGCGGACCGTGAGCACCGCGCCTTCCACGCGGCCCGCCAGCCCACTGCCCTGCAGCAGCCGGTCCAGCGCCTGTGCGGCCGTGAGCCGGCCCGCCAACGCGGGCGCCGTGCGCCCGGCCAGCAACGCGGGCGGCGCCACCAGCGTGGTGCCGGTCTGCCGCGCCAGTTCCAGCAGCGACTGCGACAGCGGCTGGGCCGGCAGGCTGACCTCCACGGCCACGGCTGCAGACTGGGCCTGCGCGGCCAGCGGGGTGCCCAGCGCCAACAGGGTCGCCAGGGCCAGCGGCGCGAGCGCGAACGGAGAGGGAGACTTCGGCATGGAATCCTTTTTGCAGCGTCAGACGGGCATCCCGGTGGAGCCCTTGCAGAGATGACGGACCACGCCGCGCCAACCTGATGTGCGTGTGCGAAAAAAATCAGTTCCCCGCGACGGCGCCGGTCCGCGCCCACCGCAGACGCCGCGGGCCGCCCGCATGGCCCATGCCTACAATCGCCGCGTTCCCGTCACCGCAGCGCCCAGGATCCAGCCACCGCCACATCACAGCCAGTCGACGGGCTTTTCCATGGCGGGAGTGCGTTCGTGCAGGTGCGGTATTACGAGGAATTGCTGGGTTTTCTGGTGCGTGCCGTGCACGACCCGCACGAGGCGCAGGACCTGGCCCAGCAGACCTTCGAGCGCGTGCTCCAGCACCAGCGTGCCGGCCACCAAGTCGACGACCTGCGCGCCCTGCTCTACGAGGTGGCGCGCAACCTGGTGGTCGACCGGCACCGCCGCCTGCAGGTCCGCCAGCACGACAGCGACGAGGTGCTGCTGGACCGCCCCGCTCCCAGCGCAGGCGAGCCCGACGAGGTCTACGCGGGCCGCCAGCGCCTGCACCTGCTGATGGCGGCCATCGAATCGCTGCCGCCGCGCTGCCGCCGGGCCTTCATGCTGCACAAGATCGATGGCCTGTCGCAGGCCGAGGTGGCCGCGCAGATGGAGATCTCGCTGAACATGGTGGAGCGCCACATCATGCTGGCCGTGGCGGCCTGCCGCAAGGCGCTGGGCGATGCGCCGGCCCGCAGGGCACTGCGCGCGGCAACCCACGACGCGCCATGACAGGCCAGCGCAGCGGCCGCCCACATGGGGTTGTGCCGCGCTGATGCGTCATCATCCAGGAAGAGCCGAGATCCAGCCGCCCATGCACCCGCGCCCACCCCTCCCGACCGGCACGACCGGCAGCCCGCCCGCGGCCGGGCCGGCCGCGTCCCCCGAAGCGCTGCTCGACGAACTCTCCGCGGTCGAGTTCGAGGCGCTGCGCTGGTCGGTGCGCGCCAGCGACGGCCTGTCGCCGTCCGCGCGCGCCGAGTTGCAGGCCTGGCTCCAGGCCGCGCCCGCGCACCGGGCCGCCTTCGAGGACATGGCGGGCGTGATGGACGCCATCGACGCGATCCCTCCGGCCGGCACGGCCCGCCTGCGCGCCACGGTGGCGATCGACAACGCCCAGGCCTCTTCGGCCACCGGCGTCAAGGCGACGCCCCTCTCCGCGGCCGATCCCGCGCCACCGATCGCACCATCCGCCGCCCCCTCCACCGCGCCACGGCCGACCCGCCGCCTGGTCCCGCTGGCCCTGGCCGCCTGCGTCGCGCTGGCCATGCTGGGCGGCGGCTGGTTCCGCTGGGACCGGTGGCAACGCGCGCCCGTGTTCAGCCAGCAGTTCGCCACGCAGCGCGGCCAGCAGCTGCAGGCCCATCTGCCGGACGGCAGCCACCTGCAGATGGACACCGCCACCCAGGCCGATGTCACGCTCTACCGCCAGCGCCGCGAGGTGCGGCTGTCCGAGGGCCAGGTCGTGTTCGAGGTCCAGCGCGACCCGGACCGGCCCTTCGACGTGCTGGCCGGCGGCACGCGTGTCACGGTGCTGGGCACGCGCTTCTCGGTGCGCTACACGCCGTCCATGGGCAGCCGGGCGGTGCAGGTCGCGGTCATGGAGGGCCGGGTGCGCGTGGCCGCCGCGCCGGGCGAACACGGCGCGGGAACCCAGGTCGACCTGCTGCCCGGCCAGGTGGTCAGCGCCGATGCGCAGGGCCGGCTGGGCGCCGTGGAGCGCATGGCGACCGGGGCCATGGCCCCCTGGCTGGACCAGCGGCTGAACTTCGACAACGTCGCGCTGGCCACGGTGCTGGCCGAGCTGGGGCGCTACAGCCAGCAGACGGTCCATGTGGCCAGCCCGGCCATCGCTGCCTTGCCCGTGACGGCCGGCGTCGACCTGCGCAACATCGCCGGCTTCGTGCAAAGCCTGCCGCATGTGCTGCCGGTGCGGCTGCGCGCGCGCGACGGCGCCACCGAGATCGTGGCCCGCTAGCGCCCCACAGTCTCCGGCCTTCAGCCCCGCAGCACCGCCACCGCCTCGTCCACGCGGTCCACGGCGTGGATCTCCAGGCCCTCGATGGGCTTCTTGGGCGCATTGGCCTTGGGCACCACGGCCACCGAGAAGCCGAGCTTGGCGGCCTCGCGCAGCCGCTCCTGGCCGCGCGGCGCGGGCCGCACCTCGCCGGCCAGGCCCACCTCGCCGAAGGCCACGAAGCCCTTGGGCAGCGGCTTGCCGCGCAGGCTGCTCGTGATGGCCAGCAGCACCGCCAGGTCGGCCGCGGGCTCGGCGATGCGCACGCCGCCCACGGCGTTCACGAACACGTCCTGGTCCAGGCAGGCCACGCCCGCATGGCGGTGCAGCACCGCGAGCAGCATGGCCAGGCGGTCGCGGTCCAGGCCCACCGAGAGCCGGCGCGGGCTGGGGCCGCCGTCGTCCACGAGCGCCTGGATCTCCACGAGCAGCGGCCGCGTGCCCTCCAGCGTGACCAGCACGCAGCTGCCCGGCACGGGCTCGGCGTGTTGTGACAGAAAGATCGCGCTCGGGTTGCTGACGCCCTTGAGGCCTTTCTCCGTCATCGCGAACACGCCGATCTCGTTGACCGCGCCGAAGCGGTTCTTGATCGCGCGCACGAGCCGGAAGCTGCTGTGCGTGTCGCCCTCGAAGTACAGCACGGTGTCCACCATGTGCTCGAGCACGCGCGGGCCGGCCAGCGCGCCCTCCTTGGTCACATGGCCCACGAGCACGATGGCGCTGCCACCCGCCTTGGCCGCGCGCGTGAGGTGGGCCGCGCATTCGCGCACCTGCGCCACCGAGCCCGGCGCCGAGGTCAGCTGCTCGCTGTAGACGGTCTGGATCGAGTCGATCACGGCGATGCCGGGCTTGCGCGCATCCAGGGTGGCCAGGATCTTCTCGAGCTGGGTCTCGGCCATCACCGGCACCTGGCTGTGGTCCAGGCCCAGCCGGCGCGAGCGCAGCGCGACCTGGGCACCGCTCTCCTCGCCCGTCACGTACAGCGTGGGCATGCCGGCGCGCTGCAGCGCATCGAGCGCCTGCAGCAGCAAGGTGGACTTGCCGATGCCGGGGTCGCCGCCGATCAGCACCACACCGCCTTCGACGATGCCGCCGCCCAGCACGCGGTCCAGCTCCTCCTGGCCCGTGGGCGTGCGTGCGACCTCGCTGGCCTCGATGTCGGCCAGCACCTGCAGCTCGGCCGCGGGCGCCAGCGCCGCAAAGCGGTTGCGGCCCGTGGC
This sequence comes from Pseudorhodoferax sp., assembly GCA_035544335.1. GTDB lineage: Bacteria > Pseudomonadota > Gammaproteobacteria > Burkholderiales > Burkholderiaceae_C > Pseudorhodoferax. Next base: position 1,139 of record DATKFT010001136.1, on the reverse strand, counting down.
GGCGGGCTGCGCCACGGTCTCCACGAGCGTGTTCCAGGCTTCGCAATGCGGGCACTTGCCCAGCCACTTGGGGCTGGTGCCGCCGCATTCGCTGCAGGTGTAGATCGACTTCTCTTTGGCCATCGGCCGACTATAGCCAGCGGCAGCTGCCGGCCCTGGGCGCAGAGCCTTCGGCCGGGCACGGCTTGACGGACCCGGCCAGCGGGTCTACATTGTCCCACTATATCAGACAACGTTCCAAATAACAGAACATATGGATTCCACGCTTGCCAAAGGCCTGGCCGTCCTCGAATGGCTCGCACGGGCCGGACGGGACTGCCGCGTCACCGAGGTCGCCCAGGCCTTCGGCGTGCCGCGCAGCAATGCGCACCGCACGCTGCAGACCCTGGTCGAATGCGGCTGGGCCGCGCAGGACCCGGCCACCAGCGGCTACCGCGCCAGCATGAAGCTGTTCGAGCTCGGCGCGCAGGCCGGCGCGGCCGCCGACATCCCGGCCCTGCTGCGTCCGCTGCTGGCCCGGCTGGCCCAGGCCAGCGGCGAGACCATCCACCTCGCCACGCTGGACGGCGCCGAGATCCTGTACCTGGACAAGTTCGACAGCCCGCTGCCCGTGGCCGCCTACTCGCGCATCGGCGGCCGCGCGCCGGCCTATTGCGTGGCCTCGGGCAAGGCCCTGCTGGCCGTGCAGCAGCCCGACGCCGAACAGCTGCGCGCGCTGCTGGGCCCGCTCGTGGCCCACACGCCCAGGTCCATCACCGACCACGCCGCGCTACTGGCCGAACTGGCACGCGTGCGTGCGCGCGGTTTCGCCGAGAACCGCGAGGAATGGCGCACGGGTGTGTGCGGGCTGGGCGCACCCGTGTTCGACGCGCGTGGCCAGGCCCAGGTGGCCGTGGGCATGAGCGTGCCTTCGATCCGTTTCGCACGCGCGCAGTCGCGCGCGCTGTCCGAGATGCTGCTGGCATGTGCGCGCGAAGCGAGCCACATGCTGGGCTGCCCGCAGGCGGCAGGTTCGCCGCCATTCCCACGTCCGCCAGAGACACATCGGAGACCACCAGCATGGAAACCATCCAACGGAACCGGAGAACCTGCCTGAACCTCGCCTGGGGCGCCGCCGCCGCGGCACTGCTGCCCCACAC
>DATKFT010001135.1:0-2725 GCA_035544335.1 Pseudorhodoferax sp. | reverse complement strand
TTGAGCGGGAACTGCGGGTCCAGCCCCAGCACCTCGGCGCCCAGCGCGCCGCCCAGGCCCGCCAGGCCCGAGCCCACCGCGAAGGTGGCCAGGAACACGCGGTTCACGTTGATGCCCAGGCCCGCGGCCACGCGCTGGTCGTCCACACTCGCGCGCAGCTGGCTGCCGAAGCGCGTGGACGAGAGCAGGTACTGCAGCGCCAGCGTGAGCACGGCACAGACCACGATGATGAACAGCCGGTAGTGGCCCATGCCCAACGCGTAGGCGCCGCTGCCGAACTCGCTGCGGCCCTTGAGCCATTCGGGCAGCTGCATGATCTGCTGCGTGGAGCCGATGAAGTAGTCCACGGCCGCCACGGCCATGAAGACCAGGCCGATGGAGAACAGCACCTGGTCCAGGTGCGGGCGCTGGTAGAGCGGCCGGTACAGCGTGCGCTCGAGCAGCGCGCCCAGCAGCGCGGGCACCAGGAAGGCCAGCGGCAGGCAGGCCAGGAAGGGCCAGCCCGCACGCTGCATGAGCAGCACCGTGGTGTAGCCGCCCACCATGGCGAAGGCGCCGTGCGCGAGGTTGATGAAGTTCATCAGCCCCATGGTCACGGCCAGGCCCACGGCCAGGATGAACAGCAGCATGCCGTAGGCGATGCCGTCGAAAAGGATGGTCAGCATGGAGTGCGGTGCGGGCGGTGGCCGCCCGCCGGGCAGGCGGCCACCGGATCGTCCAGGCGCAGGCGCCGCTTACTTGGTTTTACCCGGGTCCTTGACGTCCTTGATGACGTCGAACTCCACGTTCCAGAGCTGGCCGTCCTTCTTCTCGACCTTGCGCAGGTAGATGTCCTGCACCACGTCGCGGGTCTGCGCGTCGATGTAGATCTTGCCGCGCGGGCTTTCGAAGATCTGGCCCTTCATGGCGCCGAGCAAGGCCTCGCCGCCGCCGGCGCCCTTGGTCGCGCGCAGCGCCTCGTAGATCACGCGCATGCCGTCGTAGCCGCCCACGGCCATGAAGTTGGGCCGCAGGTTCTTGTTGGCCTTCTGGAAGGCGTCGACGAACTTCTTGTTGAGCTCGGAGGGGTGCGCGGCCGAGTAGTGGTGCGAGGTCACCACGCCCAGCGCGGTGTCGCCCATGTCGTTGAGCTGGTCGTCGTCGGTCACGTCTCCGGTGCCGATCAGCCGGATGCCGGCCTTGTCCATGCCGCGCTCGGCGAACTGCTTCATGACGGCTGCGCCCGCGCCCGAGGGCACGAACACGAACAGCGCGTCGGGTTTCAGGTCCCGCACCTTCTGCAGGAAGGGTGCGAAGTCGGGGTTGCGCATGGGCACGCGCAGCGCCTCGACGACCTTGGCGCCGTTGTTGACCATGCGCGCGTTGAAGAACTTCTCGGCGTCGATGCCGGGGCCGTAGTCCGAGACCAGCGAGACCACGGTCTTGATGCCGTTCTTGGGCGCCCAGTCGGCCAGCGCGACCGAGGCCTGCGGCAGCGTGAAGCTGGTGCGCACCACGTAGGGCGAGGCCTCGGTGATGCTGGAGGTGGCCGCGGCCATCACGACCAGCGGCGTCTTGGACTGCGTGGCCAGCGGCGCGACCGCCATGGCCGAGGGCGTGATGCCCATGCCCGCGAGCACGTTGACCTTGTCGTTGACGATGAGCTCCTGCGCGAGCCGGCGCGTCTGGTCAGGCAGGCTGGTGTCGTCCTTGACGATGAGCTGCACCTTCTTGCCGGCCACGGTGTCGCCGTTCTGCGCCATGTACAGGCGCGCCGCGGCTTCGATCTGCCGGCCCGTCGTGGCCTGCTGCCCGGTCATGGGCAGGATCAGGCCGATCTTGAACACGTCCTGGGCCAGCGCCGGCTGGGCGGCCAGGCCGGTCCATGCGGCGGCGGCCAGTAGCAGCGCCGTGCGGCGCGTCGTGGGTGCTTGCATGCCTCATCTCCTTGGGTAGTTATCAAAAAACGTACTGGCGCAGCAGTCCCTGCAAGCCGCTCGCGGCCGCGCAGGCGCTCGATGTTGTGTTTTGTTGCACACAACCGCAATGCGAATACTGGGCTAGCTGATAGAACATTGTGCGATAGCGCAGTGGCCGTTCAGCCGCCGGCGGCCGGCACGCGGCGCGGCCGGCCGCGCTTGCGCGGCAGCGCCGGCAACACGGGCGCGGCCGGCACGGCAGGCTGGGCCACGGCCTCGGCCGCCACGAGCAGGCCCACGCCCGGCGTGCGCGGATCGGGCCGGACCAGGGCCGCGTGCAGGTTGCGCTGGGCGATGCGCGAGTGCTCGCGCATGATGGCCTCGGCCCGCCCGCCCTCGCGCCGCTCGATTGCGTCCAGCACCTGGCGGTGCTGGTCCTGCGCCACGATCAGCATGTCGCGCGCCTGCGGCGTCTCGGCCTGCTGCACCACGAAACCCGAGGGCGAGGCGAACGGCAGGCGCACCACGCGCTCGAGCTCGCGCGCCATCAGCGCGCTGCCGGCCAGGCCGTGCAGCACGGCGTGGAAGCGCGCATTGGCCTGCACGTAGCGCTCGAAGGCCTCGTCGTCCAGCGCCGGGCGCTGCAGCACGGCGTCGATGCGGTCCAGCGCCTCGCGCGCCTGGTCGAGCTGGGCGGGCGGCGCACCACGCTCGGCCGCCAGCCGCGCGGCCAGGCCTTCCAGCGTGCCGCGCAGCTCGATCGCGTCGGCCACCTCGCGTTCGGAAAACACGCGCACCGCATAGCCGCCGCCCGGCAGCGGCTGCAG
>DATKFT010001134.1:0-7532 GCA_035544335.1 Pseudorhodoferax sp. | reverse complement strand
GGCGCGCGGCCAGCGCGACCGCCTGGCCATGGTTGCCCGCGGAGTAGGTCAGCACGCCGGCGCGGCGCCGCGCGGGGTCCAGCCGCGCGATCGCGTTGTAGCCGCCGCGGAACTTGAAGGCGCCCACGCGCTGCAGGTTCTCGCACTTGAAGAACAGCTCGGCGCCGAACTCCGCGTCGATGCTGCGCGAGCGCAGCACGGGCGTGCGGTGCGCGACGCCGGCGAGCCGCTGCGCGGCCGCGCGCACATCGTCGAAGGTCGGCAATGCCAAGGTCGCGCTCATGCCAGCCCCGCCTCGGGATCGGCCACGCCGTCGAGCTCGACGAGCACGCCGTTCAGCGCGCAGCCGATCGTGGTGCGCACGGGCGACGCCGTGCCCATGTGCTGCGCATAGGCCGCGTTGAAGCGTTCGAAGTCGCCGATGTCGGCCAGGTAGGCCTGCACGCGCACGAGGTGGCCGAGGTCGCAGCCGGCGTCCTGCAGCACCAGCCGCAGGTTGTGGATCGCGGCGGCGGTCTGCTCCTCGACCGTGCTGCCGACCACCTGGCGGTCGGCGTCGCGCGGCACCTGCCCTGCGACATAGACCAGGCCGCCGGCGCGGCGCCAGAGCTTGTAGTGGCCTCCCTTGGTGGGGAGACGGGGGGATGCGGTCATGTCTTCTGGTCCTGGTGTCGGGTGGCGCCGTGGCAGGCCCGCCTTGCGGGTCGGGACGGTGCAGCGGGGCGCCGGGCTGGGTTCGTGGCGCAAATCTATCGCCGCTGTTGCATTGAAAAAAGCGATATATATTGGTGCTCAGCATCACCAAATCAGATCGATCGCCATGATTCCCGAGCTACGTACCTTCATCGCAGTGGCGCGCAGCGGCACCTTCGCGGGCGCTGGCGAGCGCATCGGACTCACGCAGTCGGCGGTCAGCGGGCAGATCAAGCGGCTCGAGGAAGAACTGGGTTTCGCGCTGTTCGACCGGACCGGGCGTTCCGCCACGCTCAACGCGGCGGGCCAGCAGACGCTGGCGCGCGCGGAAGAGCTGGTGGGCCTGTTCGCCAGGCTCGGCGAGCCGCAGGAGGATGCGGCGGCCGAAGGCGTTCTGCGCATCGGCGCGATCTCGTCGATGCAGCCCAGCCTGCTGGCCCGCGCGATGGTGGGTTTCCGCCAGAAGTTCCCCACGCTGCGCGTGCGCGTCGTGCCCGGCGCGTCGCTGCACCTGCTGGACCAGCTGGACACGGGCGACATCGAGGCCGCCATCATGATCCGCCCGCCGTTCGGCCTCATGCCGGACCTGCGCTGGCAGACCCTGCTGCGCGAGCCCTTCGTGCTGGCCGTGCCCAAGGGCCTCAAGGGCAGCGACTGGCGCGCGCTGCTGCGCACCCAGCCCTTTGTGCGCTACGAGCGCAGCTCGTTCGCGGGGCGCCAGGTCGAGCGCTTCCTGCGCGCGCAGGATCTGCAGGTGCAGGACGCGATGGAGCTCGACGAGGTGCCGGCCATGGCCGAGATGGTGGCGCGCGGCCTGGGTGTGGCGCTGCTGCCCCGGGTCGAGGCCTACGCGGCCTTCTTCACGAACCTGCGCACGATCGCGCTGGGCGAGCACACCTTCCACCGCGAGATCGGCATGATGCAGCGGCGCAGCAAGGCCGGCCAGCCGGCCGTGGACCACCTGGCCCGGTGTGTCGCGCAGGCGGCCGCGCAGCGGCGCCCGCGTGGGGCACCGCGCGGCGCGGCATGAGGGCTGCGCCGCCTGCGTTCAGCCGTGCAGGTAGCGGAACACGCGTTCCGGCGTCAGCGGCAGCTCGCACAGGCCGCGTGTGCCGCCCAGCGCGTCGTGCACCGCGTTGGCGATCGCCGCCGGGATCGGGATGGTGCCGCTTTCGCCCACGCCCTTGGCGCCTGTGAGCGAGAAGGGCGAGGGCGTCTCGGTGTGGGTGGCGTCGAAGCCGCCCAGGTCGCCCGCGAACGGCAGGCCGTAGTCGTGCAGCGACCAGGTCAGAGGTTGCGCCTCGCGGCCGTAGACGATCTCCTCGGACAGCGTGGCGCCCACGCTTTGCACCGCGCCGCCCAGCACCTGGCCCTCCACGATGCGCGGATGGATCTGGGTGCCGCAGTCGTGGCCGAACACCAGCCGCTGCAGCGTGACGGTGCCCGTGGCCGGATCGACCTCGACCTCGCAGACCGCCAGGCCATGGGGGATGGCCAGGCCGGGCGGGTCGTAGCCCGCGTGGTCCACGAGGCCGGGCTCCAGGCCTTCGGGATGGCTGGCATAGAGGTAGGCCGCGCGGGCGATGTCGGCCACCGCGACGCTGGCCGGCGGGTCGGCGATGGCGCGCACGCAGCCGGGCTCCAGCGTGACGGCCTCGGGCGCCAGCTGCAGCAGGTGCGCGCCCCAGGCCTTGAGCCGCGTGGCCAGGCGGCGGCAGGCCAGGGTGGTGCAGGAGCCGCAGACGCCCGCGCCGCGGCTGGCGCCGCTCGCATAGCCCGTGAAGGCGGCGGTCTGCGTGTCGTTGGCCACCACGAGGATATCCTGGATCGGCAGGCCCAGCTCGTCGGCGCAGATCTGCGCCATGGCCAGCTCCAGCCCCTGGCCCATCAGGGTCTGGCTGATGAACAGCGTCACCTGGCCGGAGGGCTCCATGCGGATGCTGCCCATGTCGAAGCCGCCCGTGCGGATGCCCAGCAGCGGGGTCAGCCAGGAGGGGGCGAAGTTGGTGACCTCGGTGTAGAAGGCCATGCCCACGCCGACCAGCCGGCCCGCGGCGCGCGCCTGGGCCGCGCGTGCGCAGGCCTGCGTGTAGCCGAAGCGCGCCAGCGTCAGGTCCATCAGTGCGGCGTAGTCGCCGCTGTCGAGCACCAGGCCCGTGGGCGCGCTGTAGGGCATGGCCTGGGGCGGCACGAAGTTGCGGCGCCGGATCTCGGCCGGGTCCAGGCCCAGATGCCGGGCCGCGATGTCCAGCGCGCGCTCGAGCGCGAAGTTGGCCTCGGGCTGGCCGAAGCCGCGGTAGGCCCCGGTGGGTGTGCGGTGCGAGGCGAACCCGGTTGCCTCCACGTCGATGGCGCCGATGGCGTAGGCCCCGGTCATGCAGACCCCCGACACGAAGGCCGTGCCGTTGGAGACGGTGCCGGGGTCGGCGCCCTTGTCGAGCACCACGCGCGCCTTGAGCCCCGTCACGCGGCCGTCGTGCGTGAAACCCATGGCCAGCTCCACGCGTTCGGCGCGGCCATGCAGCGAGGCGACGAAGGCTTCGCGCCGGGTCTCGGTCCAGCGCACGGGCCGCTGCAGCAGGTCGGCCAGGTAGGCCAGCAGCGGCTCCTCGGGGAACATCCAGACCTTCATGCCGAAGGCGCCCCCGATGTCGGGCGCCACCACGCGCAGCCGGTGCTCGGGCCAGCCCAGGATGTGTGCGACATGGCCGCGCACCTGGTGCGGCGACTGCGTCGGGGTGTGGAGCGTGACGCAGCCGCGTTCGCCGCCGGGTTCGGCCAGCACGCCGCGGGTCTCCAGCGGCAACGCGTGTGCGCGCGGGCTGTCGAACACACCTTCGATGACGAGGTAGGACTCGGCCAGGAGGGGGGCCAGCTCGGCGCTCTTCCAGGCCGAACTGGCCACGCGGTTGTGCGCCCAGTGCGCGTGCACGCTGGGTGCATCGGGCCGCATGGCCTCTTCCACGCCGGCGACAACGGGCAGTGGCGCGATGTCGGCCTGCAGCAGCGCGCAGGCGCGCGCAGCGGCCTTGCGGCTGGTGGCGACCACCACCGCCACCGCATGCCCCACGTAGAGCACGGTGTCGGTGGCCAGCGGCAGCATGCCGGAGACCTGCTGTTCGGCCAGCTCGTAGGTCAGCGGCTGGGGCCGCATGTGCCGGATGTCTGCGCCCGTCAGGATCTGCACCACGCCTTCGACCGCGGCCGCGCGCGCGGTGTCGATGCTGCGGATGCGTCCGTGCGCGAGCGCCGAGCGCGCGAAGGCCGCGTGCAGCGTGCGCGGGCGCCGCAGGTCGGCCACGTACTGCCCACGGCCGGCGACGAAGCGTTCGAGCTGGGGCCGGCGCGGCGAGCTGCCGACCTGCCGGGCGTTGGCGAGCAGGCGCGGATCGGTGAACTCATTCATCGCGGGACTCCCGGCGCCGGCGCGCGGCCAGCACGACCGCCGCGACGATGTTGCGGTAGCCGGTGCAGCGGCACAGCACGGCGTTCAAGCGCTCCAGGACCAGGGCTTCGTCACTGTGGTCGGGCACGCTGGTGTCCTCCAGGAACTCGGCCGCCACGGCCAGCATGCCCGAGGTGCAGAAGCCGCACTGGGCGGCGAATTCTTCGACGAAGGCCTGCTGCAGCAGCCGCCGCACGGGCGACAGCGCGTAGCCCTCGACCGTGTCGACGCAGCTGCCGCAGGCCTGCCCGGCCAGCGTCATGCAGGCACGCACCGAGCGGCCGTCGAGCAGCACGGTGCAGGCGCCGCAGACGCCTTCGTTGCAGCCGATGCGCGTGGCCGTCAGGTCCAGCTGGTCGCGCAGCGCATCGGCCAGCGAATCGCAGGGATGGACCTGCAGCCTGGTCGGCTGGCCGTTCAGCGTGACGACAAGGGGCTGGGCGTCATGCATGGCAGAGCTCCTGGACGAGGCGGCGGCAGACCAGTGCGGCCGACGCGCGCGCGTAGGCGGGCGATGGCAGCAGCGGATCGAAGCGCGGCCCCTGCGGCGCAGCGGCCAGCAGGGCCGGCACCGCGTCGGCCGGGTCGCTGTGGGGCGCGCAGGCATGCCAGTGCGACACCCAGGCGCGGTCCTGCAGGCCGACCACGCCGATGCGCAGGGCCTGGCGGCCATCGGTGCCGGTGTCCAGCGCCACGGCCATGCTGGACAGCGCCTTGCCGCCCGAGCGCCGCGCCGTGGTCTTGTGGAAGGCGAAGCGCCGGTGGGCGGGCGGCAGCGCGATCTCGACCCCCGCGATGATCTCGTCGTCCGCGAGCTGGTTGCGGTGCACGCCGGCCACGCAGGCGGTGCTCGGCAGGCGCCGGGCGCTGGTGCGCACCGTGGCGTCCAGCATGGCCAGCGCGAGCAGCAGCGCTCCCATGGGGTTGGCCCAGGCGATGCTGCCGCCGAAGGTCGTGCGGTTGCGCACCGTGTGGTTGCCCACCTTGGCCAGTGCCTGCTGCAGCAGCGGATGCCTGGCGGCATGGGCGCTGGCCAGGAAGTCGCTGAAGCTGAGCTGCGCGCCGATGCACAGCTGGCCTTGCGCGACGCGCAGCTCATGGAGTGCCGCGATGCGGCGCAGGCTCACCAGCCGGTCGGCCCGCAGCATGCCGCTGCGCAGGGCCGGCAGCAGGCTTTGCCCGCCGGCCACGAGGCGCGCACGGCCGGCGGTCGCGCGCAATGCGGCGACCGCCTCGTCCAGGTCTCGGGGTTCCAGGTAGTCGCAATCGAGCACGGCATCGTCGCCGCACCACAGCGACGCGCCCGGCGTTCGCGGGTCGCACGGGGGCCTGGCCGGCGGGGACAGCACGGTTTGCATCATCGAGGGCTCCTGCAGAGGAAACAGAGGCCGGCGCGGCGGCGCGCCGGTTGCCGCCAGACGGCGGGGGCGTTCAGAGGTCGTGCACACCGCCCTTTTGCACGAGCTCGACCTTGTAGCCGTCCGGGTCCTCGAGAAAGGCGATCACGGTCTGGCCGCCCAGCACCGGGCCGGCGGGCCGCGTGACGCGGCCGCCCGCGGCGGCCACGCGGGCGCAGACGGCGTGCGCATCGTCCACCTCGATGGCGATGTGGCCGTAGGCCCCGCCATGCTCGTAGCGCTCCACGCCCCAGTTGTAGGTCATTTCCAGCACCGTCTGCTCGCTCTCGGGGCCGTAGCCCAGGAAGGCCAGCGTGTACTTGTAGGTCGCGTTGTCGGCCTGGCGCAGCAGCCGCATGTCGAGCAGGCGCGTGTAGAAGTCGATCGAACGTTGCAGGTCGCCGACGCGCAGCATGGTGTGGAGAAGTCGCATGGGGAAGGTCTCGGTCGTTGTGGAGAAAGGTGTGAAGAAGGAACGAGGGGGCGTGGGACCAGGAACTCAGCCGCGCGGCGCCCACCATTCGCGTGCGCCGGCCAGGCCGGCCGGCCGCAGGACGAGCACCAGCGCGAGGAAGACGCCCAGGCCGATCTCCTGGCTGCCGGCCGGCAGCGCCAGGCGCAGCCCGCCCAGCGACAGGCCGGCTTCCGCTGCGCGCAGCAGCTCGACCAGCGCCGTCACCGCGAGCACGCCGACCACGGCGCCGGTCAGGCTGCCGATGCCACCCACCACGAGCATGGCGAGCGTCACGAAGGACAGGCCCAGGTAGAACGCATCCACGCTCAGGACGCCCAGGAACTGGGCCTGCAGCGCCCCGCCCATGCCGACCAGCGCGCCGCTGAGCACGAAGGCGGCCAGCCGCACGGCGGGGGCATGGATGGCGCAGGCGCTGGCCGCGACCTCGTCCTCGCGCGTGGCGCGCAGCATGAGGCCGTAGCGCGACTGCTGGAACACATGGGCGATGCCGACGGCGAGGCAGGCGAAGGCCAGCGCCGTCCAGGGGCCGACCACGGTGGGGATGTTGATCAGCGAGCCCGTGCCGCCGGTCACCGTGTCCCAGTTGGCGTACACGCTGTTGACGATGGCCAGGAACGCGAAGGTGGCGATCGAGGCCGCGATGCCCGAGAGCCGGCCCAGCGCCAGGCCCATGGGCAATGCCACCGCCGCCGCCAGCGCCGTGGCGCCGGCCATGCTGGCGGCGAAGCCGTACTGCTGCGTGGCCAGCCACTGCGGCAGCCCGGGCAGCGTGATGGCCTTGGCCATGGGCTCGGTGGCGGCCCAGGCCGCCGCGAAGGCGCCGATGCACATGAAGCCCATGTGGCCGAAGGACATGATGCCGCTGTTGCCGATGAAGACGGACATGCCGACCACCACGACCACGCGGATCAGCATCTCGGTGAGGCTGAGCTGCGCCGCCGTGGACAGCGTCTGCGTGGCCAGCAGCGTGCACAGCGCCAGCAGGGCCATCAGCGCGGCGGGCGTGGCCCAGGGGCGCCAGGACGCCGGCGCGGCGGGCAGGGCGATCTCGGTGAGGGGCAGGGTGGACATGGGGGCGTGCGGGGTGGGGGAGGTGGGGCTGGGACGGGGGGCGCGCCCGTCAGACGCGTTCGGCCAGCGCGGGGTGGCGTACCAGGCCGCCGGGGCGCAGCAGCAGCATGGCCAGCACCACGGCGAACACGAAGGCATCGCGGAAGGGCCGCAGCTCCGGCGGCAGCAGGGCCTGCAGCAGCACCGCGACCGCGCCGAGCAGAAAGCCGCCCAGCACGGCGCCGGCCAGGCTGCCCATGCCGCCGACCACGGTGGCGATGAAGGCGTACAGCATGAGCGGCACGCCCATGGTGCGCGACAGCGCGCCGGTCTGCGACACGTAGAGCAGCGAGACGATGCCGGCGAGCGCACCGCTCAGCGCGAACGCCATGCCCACCACGAGGTGCGCGCGCACGCCCAGGTAACCGGCCATGCGGAAGTCCTCCGCCGCCGCGCGCATCTGCACGCCGTA
>DATKFT010001133.1:0-5802 GCA_035544335.1 Pseudorhodoferax sp. | reverse complement strand
CGCCCACGTGCTCGGGCATTCCATGGGCACCATCGTGGCCCAGCACCTGGCCGTGCAGCAGCCCAGGCTGGTGCGCAGCCTCGCGCTGTTCGGCCCGCTGATCGCACCGCCCGAGCCCGCGCGCAACGTGATGCGCCAGCGCGCGGCCAAGGCCCGCGAAGGTGCGGCCGGCCTGCACGGCATCGTCGAGCAGCTCTCGCAGGCCGCGGTGTCGTCCGAGACGCGCCAGCACCAGCCGCTGGCCGTGGCCTTTGTGCGCGAAAGCCTCATGCGCCAGGACCCCGAGGCCTACGCGCGCAGCTGCGAGGCGCTGGCCGGCGCCGAGCCCGCGGCCGTGGACCGCATCGCCTGCCCCGTGCTGCTGGTCACGGGCGACGAGGACGGCGTGGCGCCGCCGCAGAACGTGCGCGCCATGGCCGAGAAGATCGCCGGTGCGCGCGTGCTGGTGCTGCCGCGCTGCGGCCACTGGACACCCGTGGAAAAGCCCGAGGACTGCCAGCGCGCGCTGCGCGAGTTCCTCTCCTCCATCAGGAACTGATATGGCGGACATCCACTTCACCAACGTGCGCATCTTCGACGGCGGCGGCGAGCAGCCCTTCATGGGGGAGCTGCTGGTCGCGGGCAACCGCATCCGCCGCGTCGTCAAGACCGGTTTCGGCCAGCGCAGCCAGAGCGTGGCCGGCGCCACGGTCATCGACGGCGGCGGCGCCTTCCTGATGCCGGGCATGGTCGAAGCCCACACCCACTTCAGCTGGAACGACCAGCCCAGCCTGGACGCGATCCAGCGCATGCCGCCCGAGGAGCACATCCTGTGGTGCGCCGAGGTCGCCAAGCGCTACCTGGACATGGGCTGGACCAGCTGCGTCGGCGCGGCCTGCGCCAAGCCGCGGCTGGACGTGGTGATCCGCAACGCGATCAACGACGGCACCATCATCGGGCCGCGCTACCTGGCCGCGAGCCAGGAGATCACGGTGCCGGGCGGCCTGGGCGACACCACGCAGCCGCACCTGCCGCAGCCCGAGTTCGCGTTCGGCGCCGTGGTCAGCGGCGCCGAGGAGATGCGCCGCTGCGTGCGCATGTTCGCCAAGTACGGCGTGGACTCGCTCAAGATCAACCTGTCGGGCGAGTCCATCACGGGCATGTCGTCCGAGATGAGCCAGTTCACCGAGGAAGAGATCCGCACCTGCGTGGAAGAAGCCAAGGCCTGGGGCAAGCGCGTGGCCGCGCATGCGCGCAGCACCTGGGCCATCAAGCAGTGCGTCAAGCTCGGCATCGAGGTGATCTACCACGCGAGCTTCGCCGACGAGGAGGCGCTGGACCTGCTGGAGGCGCACAAGTTCGAGCACTTCGTCGCGCCCGGCCTGGCCTGGCTGATCCGCACCGTGCACAACGCCAGCGAGTACGGCCTCACGCCCGAGGTCACCAGGAAGATGGGCTACCACCGCGAGCTCGAAGCCGCCATCGCGAGCATGCAGGCCATGCGCAAGCGCGGCATCCGCATCCTGCCGGGCGGCGACTACGGCTTTGCCTGGACGCCGCACGGCACGAACGCGCGCGACCTGGAGTACTTCGTCAAGCACGTGGGCATGAGCACCATGGAAGCGCTGCTGTCGGCCACGGCCTGGGGCGGGCCCATGATGAAGCAGGGCAAGGACATCGGCTACCTGCGCGAAGGCTGCCTCGCGGACATGCTGCTCATCGACGGCGACCCGCTGGCCGACATCACGATCCTGCAGGACAAGGCGCGCATCCTGGCCGTCATGAAGGACGGCGAATTCCACCGCGCGCCCCCGGTGCGCGAAGGCAGCGGCTCCGCCTACCTGCGCGAAGTCCGCCCCATGAACCGCTGGGCAGCCTAAATGGAACACCCCCAGTCTCCGCGCTGCGCGCTCCGCCAACCCCCTCGAGGGGGCCGAGGGCCGCGGCTCCAAGCCTGCCTGCGCAGGCTTGGACGCCCCGAGGAGGCAGTGCCTCCGGCACTGCCGCGGCCTGCAAGGCCCGCCAGCGGCCTGGCAGAGCCAGTTCCGCGGCGGCCGCTGGCATGGCCTGCTCCGCGGCCACTCGAACACCACGCTTTGCATCCGTCGTATCTGACGGATGTCGGCGTACGCCATTGAAACGGAGGTTGTCGTGGCCGAAGTGCTGTTCACCAACGTGCGCATCATCGAAGGCGGCACGCAGCAGCCCTACCAGGGCAGCGTGCGCGTCAGTGGCAACCGCATCCGCGAGGTCGGCCGCAGCCTGGCGCCGGTCGGAGGATTCAACAGCGGCGCCCAGGTCATCGACGCGGCCGGCGCCACCTTGATGCCGGGCATGTGCGAGGCCCACACCCACTTCAGCTGGAACGATGCCGCCACGCTGGGCGCGATCCAGGCCATGCCGCTCGAAGAGCATGTGCTGTGGTGCGCCAAGGTCGCGGGCCGCTACCTGCAGGCCGGCTTCACGTCCTGCGTGGGCGCGGCCTGCGCCAAGCCGCGGCTGGACGTGGTCACGCGCAACGCGATCAACAAGGGCCAGATCCCGGGGCCGCGCTACCTGGCCGCGAGCCAGGAGATCACGGTGCCGGGCGGCCTGGGCGACGAGACGCTGCCGCACCTGCCGTTTCCCGAGTTCAGCTTCGGCGTGAACGTGAACGGTGCCGAGGACATGCGCAAGGCCGTGCGCATGTTCCTCAAGTACGGCGTGGACTCGATCAAGCTCAACCTGTCGGGCGACAACTTCACGCCGCAGTCGCCGGCCGGCACGACCTGGATGACCGACGCCGAGGTGGCGGCCGCGATGCAGGAGGTCAAGATGCGCGGCAAGCGCGGCGTGGCCCATGCGCGCTCGGCCGACAGCGTCAAGCAGGCGCTGCGCCATGGCATCGAGCTCATCTACCACGCGAGCTACACCGACACCGAGACGCTGGATCTGCTGGAGGCCGCGAAGGACCAGGTGTTCGTGGCGCCCGGCATCGCCATCCTCTACGCCATGCTCCACGAGGCCGAACCCTGGGGTGTCACGCACCAGATGGCCGTGGACATGGGCTACCAGGACGAGTGGGACAACGCCATCGAGTCGCTCAAGGCCATGCACCGGCGCGGCGTGCGCGTGCTGCCGGGTGGCGACTACGGCTTCGCGTTCACGCCGCATTGCCAGAACGCGCGCGACCTCGAGTTCTTCGTCAAGTACTTGGGGCTAACGCCGCTGGAGGCGATCCGCTCCACGGCCGAGTTCGGCGGCCAGGTCATGAAGCAGCCCCACGACCTGGGCCTGATCCGGCCCGGCTACCTGGCGGACCTGCTGCTGGTCGACGGCGACCCGCTCGCGAACCTGTCCATCCTGCGCGACCCCAAGCGCATCCTGGCCGTCATGAAGGACGGGGTCTTCGCCAAGGCGCCACCCGTCGCCAGTGAGCGACGCTTCGAGCGAGCGGCATGAGCAAGACCACCCGCATCCTGCTGTGGCTGCTGATCGCCGGCCCCATCGCCGTGTTTTCGCTCTGGGCGCTGCTGGACAACGCGCGCCTGTACGTGGTCACCATGCTCAACGGCCTCACACTGGCCTCGCTGTACTTCATCGTCGCAAGCGGCTTCACGCTGGTGTTCGGCCTCATGCGCAACGTGAACCTGGCCCACGGCTCGCTGTACCTGCTGGGCGGCTACGTGGGCTACGTGGTGGCCGACAAGACCGGCTGGTGGCTGCTCGCGCTGGCCGCGGGCTTCGCGGCGGCGGCGGTGGCGGGGCTCTTGATCCAGGTGCTGATCCTGCGCCGCATGCAGGGTCAGGACCTGCGCCAGACGCTGGTGACCATCGGCCTGTCCATCGTGATCGCCGATGTGCTGCTGTGGATCTTCACGGGCCAGGTGCACCAGATGGAAGCGCCCGAATGGCTGCAGGGCCCCATCCGCGGCCTGCCGCTCATCAATGCCTACGGCGCGTTCCGGCTGAGCCTCTTGGGCTTCGGCATCGCGATCGGCCTCGGCCTGTGGTGGCTGCTCAACCGCACACGCGTGGGCGCCATGATCCGCGCCGGCGTGGACGACCGCGGCATGCTCGCGGCGTCCGGCGTCAACGTGAACCTGGTGTTCGCCGTCACCTTCATGCTGGGCGCGGGCCTGGCAGGCTTCGGCGGCGTGATCGGTGCCGTGGAGCTGTCCATGGTGCCGGGCGAGGACATCCGGCTGCTGCTGGCCTCGCTGGTCGTCGTGATCGTGGGCGGCATGGGCAGCGTGGTCGGCGCGGCCATCGGCGCCGTGATCCTCGGGCTGGCCGAGACCTATGGCCTGGCCTACGCGCCGACCTACAGCGTGGTGTTCACCTTCGTGATCCTGATCCTGGTGCTGGCGTTCCGGCCGAGAGGGATCATGGGAAAGGCGGCTTGAAGTGAGTGCATCCCAATGGCGCCGCGCCATGAACCGGCAGCCGACGGCGCCGGTCGCCAGACCCCGCCCCGGTGCTGCACCGATCGCCGCCAACACACCGCCGGCCCGCGGCGCCGGCTGGCCCCGCATGCAGCCGCGCCACGGCATCGTGCTGATCCTCGCCCTGCTGTTCCCCTTCGTCGCCACACCCTTCTTCACCTACCAGGTCGCGGCGCAGTCGCTGGTGCTGGGCCTGATCGCGCTGTCGCTGACCTTCCTGGGCGGCTACGGCGGCATGGTCTCGCTCGCGCAGATGACGGTGGCCGGCATCGCGGGCTATGCCGTGGCCGTGCTGGGCACGAGCAGCAGCGCGGCCATCAGCCTGGGCTGGCCCTGGTGGCTGGCCGTGCCGTTCGCGGTCGTGGTCGCGATCCTGGCGGCCACCGTGATCGGCTGGCTGTCGGTGCGCACCGAAGGCATCTACACCATCATGATCACGCTGGCCATCGGCGTGGCCTTCTACTACCTGGTGCTGCAGAACTACAGCATCTTCAACGGCTTCCAGGGCCTGCGCGAGCTGCACCCGCCCGATGTGTTCGGCGTGGACTGGCGCAAGCCGGTGCCGTTCTACTTCCTCGCGCTGGCCTGCGCACTGGCGGGCTACTTCGCCGTGCAGTGGATCGTGCGCGCGCCCTTCGGCATCGCGCTGCAGGGCGTGCGCGACAACCCGCGCCGCATGGCCGCGCTGGGCTACCACGTGGTGGCGCACCGCGTGGCGGCCTACGCCTTCGCCGGCCTGCTGGCGGGCACGGGCGGCGTGCTGCTGGCCTGGTACAACGGCCTCATGACGCCGGGCTCGGTCGGCACGGGCTGGCTCATCAACATCCTCGTCATCGCCGTGCTGGGCGGCATGCGGCATCCCATCGGTGCCTTCATCGGCGCGCTGCTGTTCGTGCTGCTGCAGACCTTCGCCATCGACCTCGTCGACCGCGAGCGCTTCAACCTCTTGATCGGCGGCGTGTTCCTCGCCATCGTGCTGTGTTCCCCCGATGGCCTGCTCGGACTGTGGGCGAAGTTCCGCTCGCGCTTCGGCCCAAGCCAGGCCAAGACTGTGCCAACCCCAAGGAGACAAGCGTGAACCTGAAGCAAACCCTGCTGGCCGCTGCGGCCGCATTCGCCGTGAGCGGCGCCTGGGCCCAGGGTGGGCCGATCAAGATCGGCCTCTTGGCCACGCTGGACGGCCCGTTCGCGGCCGGCGGTGCCGACGGCATGCGTGGGGCCGAGCTCGCGGTCAAGGAGCGCGGCGGCACGGTGGGCGGCCGCAAGATCGAGATCATCAAGGCCAGTTCGGACGCCAAGCCCGACGTGGCCGTCAACGCCGCGCGCAAGCTCGTGGAGCAGGACAAGGTCGACATCCTCGTGGGCCCGCTGTCGGGCGGCGAGGGCATCGCGGTCAAGG
>DATKFT010001132.1:0-8617 GCA_035544335.1 Pseudorhodoferax sp. | reverse complement strand
CGTGCCGTTGCCGCCCGAGGCGAAGTTGAGCTGGCCGCCCGCGCCCGCGGCGCGCAGGTCCTGCAGGCTGCGCAGGGGCCCGTTGGCCGGCACCAGCAGCACATTGGGCGTGGTGGCCAGCAGCGCCGCGTGTGCGAGCTCGCGCACGGGATCGTAGGGCGGGGACTTCATGAGTGCCGGCGAGATCGCGATGGGGCCGGTCGAGCCCAGCGCGATCGTGTGGCCGTCGGGGCGTGCCTTGATCGCGGCCACCACACCCAGCGTGCCGACGGCGCCCGCGCGGTTCTCCACCACGAAGGGTGCCTGGCGTTCGCGTTCGAGCTGCTGGGCGAACAGGCGGCCGATGATGTCGGCCGCGCCACCCGGCGTGGCGCCCACCAGGATGGAGGAGGTGGCCGGGGCAGGCGGGCGCGCGGCCCAGGCGGCGCGGCCGGGCAGCGTTGCGCCGAGCATGGCGCCGCTGAGCAGGGTTCTGCGTTGCATCGGTGTTCTTTCAGTGTCTGTCGGAGAGCCGTGGCCGCGTGCGCGACCGGGTCTGAGCCCGCGCATGCTAGGCAGGCCTGCGCGCCGTGTCGTCTGAAAAAAACACCTATGCATAGACGCTGGCACCGCACCAGCAGATGCGCCAAGCGCATGTGCGTGCACGGCGGCGCTCAGCGGCCGGGAGCGCGGGGCGGCGTGGAGCGGGTGCGGCGGGGAACGCCGGGCCGGGTGGCCGGGTTCAGTCCCAGAGCGTGCCGATCTGTGCGAGCGCGTCGATCTCCAGCACGCGCCCGATCAGGCGCTCGGCGGCGTCGTCCGACAGCGGCTGCGGGCCGCGTGCGAACGCGTCGCGGGCCTTGGCGATGACCTCCTGCTCGGTCAGCGGCTGCGCGGCGTCGCCGGGCATGTGCTGCACGGTGGCGCTGTGGCGCCCCGTGGCGGTCGCTATTTCCACCGTGGCCGGCCCCATGCGCCCGCTTTGCGTGGCGTCGATCTCCACCACCACGCGCTGCGCGAGCGCCAGCGCCTCGGGCGCCAGCGCCTGGGCCGGCGCGATGTCGTCCAGCGTGAAGCGCCCGCGCAGCAGTGCGGCCGCGACCGCGTACTGCACGCTGAACTGCGCGCTGACCTCGGGCTGCGCGTCGGGCGCATAGGGCGCACCCACGAGCCGGTGCGCGTAGGGCGTGAGCACCACGCGCACGGCCTGCACCTGGTCGGGCGCGATGCGGTGCTGCTGCACGAGCTGCAGCGCGGCCTCCAGCGGCGCATGCGCGCAGCCGCAGTTCGGGTATTTCTTGAAGCCCACGCCGGTGTTCTCCCAGCGCTCGCCCAGGCCGTCGAGCACCTGGGCGGCATCGGCCGCCTCGTACAGCGCGAACGCGCCGAAGCGCCCGTCCAGCGCCTGCACGGGCCCCTGCAGGCCGCGCTGGGCGAGCAGCGCGGCATGCACCGCCGCGCGCGCGGCGAAGGCCGATTGCAGCCGCTTGGTCTGACTCTTCTCCAGCATAGGCTGCTGCGTGCCGCCGGCCTGCGGCAGCGCCAGGCCGATGGCATGGCGGATGCCCTCGGCCGGCAGGCCCAGCAGCCGTGCGGCACCCGCGGCGGCGCCGAACACGCCGTGCACCGAGGTGTAGAACCAGCCCGAGTGGCCCGGCGCGGCCAGGCCCAGCCGCGCGATCAGGTCCTGCGCGATGGCGTAGGCAGTCACGAAGTCGCGGCCGCTGGCCTGGCGGCGCTCGGCCACGGCCAGCAGCGCGGGCAGCGCCACGATGTCGGCGTGCACGGTGCCGCCCGTGTGCAGCGCGTCGAAGTCCAGCGCGGCCGCCGCGACGCCGTTGGCGAACGCGGTCTCGCTGGCCGGCAGGCGCGTCGCCGAACCCCAGAGCCGGCTGTCGGCGCGGCCACCCTGCTCCTGTGCGAGCGCGCGCACGGCCGGTACGCCGCTCGCGTCGAGGCCGGCCCAGGCCACGGCCAGGGTGTCCAGTACCGACAGGCACACGGCCTGCACGACCTCGGCCGGAAGCGCCTCGAAGCGCTGGGCCGCGCTGTGGCGGGCCAGTTGGTCGGACAGGGACAGGGCGGCTGCGGGCGGCTGGGCGCTCATCGGAACTCCGGCGGGAAGACGTGTGGGCGGGGAAGGGCTCAGACCGTGGCGAGCGAGCCGCCGTCCACGGCCAGCACGGTGCCGTTGATGTGGCGCGCCGCGTCGGACAACAGGAAGGCGACGGCCTGGGCGATGTCGGCCGGCTCGCCGGCCGCGGTGGCCGTCGACCCACCGGCCTGCGCGAGCGCGTCCAGGCGCTCGGAGCGGATCGGACCGGGCGCGACCGCGTTCACGCGTACGCCGCGCGGGCCATACTGGTCGGCCAGCCCCTTGGTGATCAGGTTGACGGCCGCGTTCGCGGCGCCGCCGGGCAGGTGCACGGCATGGGGCTGGCGGCCGCCGCGGCCCGTGATGTTGACGACCGCGCCATGGCCTTGCTGCGCCAGGTGCGGCAGCACGGCGCGCAGCGTGCGCACATAGCCCAGGATCTTGGTGTCCAGCACCGCGTGCCAAGCCGCGTCGTCGAGCGCGAGCAGGTCGCCGAACAGCGGCAGCGTGGTGCTGTTGACGAGGAAGTCCAGCCGCCCGGCCTGCTGCAGCAGCTGCGCGAGCGTGGCGCGCACGGCGGCGTCGTCGCGCACGTCGGCCGGCAGCACCAGCGCGGCATCGCGGCCCGCCAAGGGCAGGGCGTCGGCGGCCGCGTGCAGGCGCGCGGCGTCGCGGCCCGAGAGCACGACGCGGGCGCCGCGGCCGGCGAGTTCGGCCGCGATGGCTCGGCCCAGCGCTCCGCCGGCGCCATGGATCCAGGCCACGCGGCCTTGCAGGGAAGCAGTCATCGGCGGCAGTGTAGGAGTCGCCCCTGGCGCCACCAAATGCGCTTTGCGCGCATCGACATGCGCTTTTGTGCTTTTGCGCGCGGCGGCGCCGTTCCTAGACTGGCGCCTCATTTTCGGGCTCGGACCACCGAGCGACGCCATGACCGCAACGCCTCCCCATGCCCTGCTCGCCGACGCCGGCGCGCTCACGCCGCAGCAGCTGCGGCAGTGGATCCACGATGGCCAGGAGCTCGCGATCCTGGACGTGCGCGAGGAGGGCGTGTTCGCGCGCGGCCACCTGCTGCTTGCGGGCAACGCGCCGCTGTGGCGGCTCGACGCCGTGCTGCCGCGGTTGGTGCCCCGGCTGGGCACGCGCGTCGTGCTCGTGGACGGCGATGGCACCCTGCTGGCACGTGCCGTGCAGCGGCTGCAGCGGGACTTCGGCTACACGCAGGTGCGCTGGCTGGCCGGCGGCACGGCGGCCTGGCAGGCTGCGGGCCTGGAGGTGTTCAGCGGCATCAACCTGCTCAGCAAGGCCTTCGGCGAGGTCATCGAGCACGCGCTGGACACGCCGCGCATCGAGGCCACCGAGCTGCGCGAGCGCCTGGAGCGCGGCGATGACCTCGTGGTCGTGGACGGGCGCACGCCCGAGGAGTTCCGCAACTTCAGCATCCCGGGCGCGCGCAGCCTGCCCAACGGCGAGCTGCTCTACCGCATCGCCGAACTCGCGCCGAACCCGGACACCTTGGTCGTGGTCAACTGCGCGGGCCGTACGCGCAGCATCCTGGGCGCGCAGACGCTGATCGACGCGGGCATCCCCAACCCCGTGGTCGCGCTCAAGGACGGCACCATGGCCTGGCTGCAGCATGGCCTCGCGCTGCGCCATGGCGCCACCGACGCGCTGCCGGAGCCCTCGGCCGCCGGCCTGGCCGCCGCGCGCACGCGCGCCGCGGCCGTCGCGCAGCGCGCCGGCGTGGCCGGCATCGACGCCGCGCAGCTCGCGGCCTGGCGCGCCGACAGCGCGCGCTCGCTGTACCTGTTCGACGTGCGCACGCGTGAGGAGTACGAAGCCGGCCACCTGCCGGCAAGCCGCTGGGTGCCGGGCGGCCAGCTGGTCCAGGCGACCGACCAGTACATCGGCACGCGCCATGCGCGCGTGGTGCTCGTGGACTGGGACGGCGTGCGCGCGCGCACCACGGCGGCCTGGCTGGCCCAGCTCGGCGCGCACGAGGTCTACCTGTTGCCGGCCCAGCCGCAGGCGCAGCTGCTGGAGGCCGGGCCCGAGCCGCGCCCGGTGCGGCTGGGGGCGCAGGCCGCGCCAGCCATCTCGCCGACCCAGTTGCAGCAGCTGCTGCAGCAGCGCGCGGGCCAGGGCGTGGCCGTCTACGACGTGGACAGCAGCCTGGCCTTCGCCAAGCGCCACGTCGCGGGCGCACAGTTCGCCGCGCCCGACCGCCTGCCCGCGTTCCTGGCCACGCTCGCGCCGGGCAGCACCGCCGTCATCACCTCGGCCGACGGCACGCTGGCGCAGGCCGTGGCCGCCGAGCTGCTGCGCCCGGACGCGGCCGCTGCGCCGGCTGCGGGGCTGGATCTGCGCGCGCTGGCCGGCGGCAACGCGGCCTGGTTCGAGCAGGGCCTGCCCACGGACAGCGGGCGCACGGCCATCCTGACCGGCGACGACGACGACTGGTACAGCCCCTATGCCTACACCGACCCGCAGGAGCGGCTCGCCAAGATGCGCGAGTACCTGGACTGGGAGGTCGCGCTGGCAGCGGGCCTGGCGCGCGACGGCGGTGCGCGCATCCGGCTCGCGGGCCGCGCCTAGCTTGCGAGATCTCCCGAGACGAAAGACCAAGACCATGTCCCATCCCTCCGAGACGCCGGTGATCCGGCTGGCCCCCAACGTGCCCGTGTTCGATCTGCCGATCCAGGTGGCGATCGCGCAGGGCCTGTTCGAACGCGAAGGCGTGCGCGTGGAGTTCGTGGCGCGCCACGACCCCCTGACCTCGCACCGTGACGCGTTCCAGCGCCAGAAGGAATCGCTGTACGAGGCCGGCCAGGCCGACGCCTACAACCTGTGCGAATGGGCCGGCCTGGACCGCTCGGACCGCAGCACGCGCGGCAGCCGCGTGCACGCGCTGCGGCCCGCGGTCGTGGCCCAGGTGATCCTGAGCTTCGACGCAGCGCTGCAGGAGCCGGCCGACCTGGCCGGCGTGCCGATCGGCATCAACGAGTTCACAGGCTCGCACTACACCGTGCTGCAGATGCTGGACGGTGTGCTGCGCCGCGAGGAGGTGGTGCTGCAGCACGAGGGCGAACCGCTCGTGCGCTACGAGGCCCTGAAGGCCGGCCGGCTGCGTGCGGCCGCGCTGATGGAGCCCTATGTGAGCCTGGCGCTCAAGGAGGGCGCGCACATCGTCGCCGCGAGCTTCTACCGCGGCGCCGAGGTGATCTCGCCCGCGCTGCCGCGTGCCACGCGCGAGGCCTACCTGCGCGCCGTCGATGCCGCGGCCGCGCTGATTGCCGCCGACTTCGACCGCTACAAGCAGCAGCTGATCACCGCGCCGATCCAGGGCCGCATCGCGCCGCACGAGATCGGCAACCAGTTCGTGCGCTACGCGCCCAGCCGGCCCATGGACGAGGCGCGCTTCGCGGCGACCACGGCCTGGCTGCGCGCGCGCGACCTGGCGCCGGCCTGCACGCAGTACGACAGCCTCGTGGTCGCCTGAACCGACCGATGACGGCCACCATCGCGAGCCAGCTCGAGCCCTTCTTCAACGAACAGCTGGCACAGCGCCTGGGCGCGCCCGTGCTCGCGCTGCCGCGTGGCGCCGTGACCGCGCTGCCGGCCAGCGTGCGCGTGCTGGTGGCTGCGCCCATGGCCGACGGCCCCGCACAGGCGCCCGCGGGCTGGCCGTTCGCGCTGGACTGGATCCAGCTGGTCTCCTCGGGCATCGACATCTACCCGCCCTGGTTCCTCGCGGGCCTGCCCGTCAGCACGGCGCGTGGCGTGGCGGCCGAGTCCATCGCCGAGTACGTGATCGCCGCGCTGTTCGACGCGACCAAGCGCCTGTCCGAGCTCTGGGTGCACGACCCGGCGCAGTGGCAGACCCGGCCGCTGCGCGCGCTGCGCGGCAGCACGTTGGGCCTGGTGGGCTATGGCGCGATCGGCCAGGCCATCGCGCGCAAGGCGCAGGCCCTGGGCCTTGCGGTGCTGGCACTGCGCCGCGACCGCAGCCAGCCCGTCGCCGCTGGCGTGCGCCTGGTGGGCAGCGTCGAGGCGCTGCTCGCGCAGTCCGACCACGCCGTGCTGTGCGCACCGGCCACGCCGCAGACGCAGCACCTGCTCAACGCGCAGACGCTGCAGGCGGCCAAGCCGGGCCTGCACCTCGTCAACGTGGGGCGCGGCGAACTGCTGGATGCCGAGGCCTTGCGCGTCGCACTGGACGACGGCCGCGTGGCGCTCGCCACGCTGGACACGACCGCGCCCGAGCCCTTGCCGCGGGGCCACTGGCTGTACCACCATCCGCGCGTACGCCTGTCGCCGCACACCTCGGCGATCGGCCCGGAGACCCGGCTCGCGCTCGTGGACAAGCTGCTGGACAACCTCGCGCGGCGCGCGGCGGGCCAGCCGCTGCGCGATCTCGTGGCGGCACCCCGCAGCTGAGGCCGCGGGCCCTGGCCCCATGCGGCCAGGGCAGGTGTGCTGCTCAGCGCCGGCGCACGATCGCACCCATGATGATGAGCCCGGCCAGCATCACCACGTAGCTGCCCGCACCGTCCTCGCTGGACTCGGCGGGCGCTGCCTGCGCGCGCGTGCCGCCGCGGCCGGGCTCCACGCTGACCAGCGGCGCCTTCGCGGCGGGCTCGGGCGCGCCGCGCAGCATCTGCATGGCCTGCGCGATGCGCGCGCTCAAGGGGTCGGACAGCGGCGCGAGCGCGGCCGATTCGATCGCGGCCAGCGGTCCGGCCGTGGCCAGCGCGGCTGCGCAAACAGCGAGGGAGACGGCTTTGCGCATGCTGGCTTCCTTTCCAAAAACGGGTGCTTCCAGAGCACGACGCCACAAGTCTGGAAGCTGTGGTGCGGTGCAGCAATAGTCCGAATGGACCGCTGGGCCCGAATGGACTAACGCGCAGCGCCGGCCCTTGCAACGACCACAGAATCGTTCGCAGGAGAGCCCATGAGACTCACGGAAATCTTCGTTCTGCTGCGTGCGCGCTGGCGGCTGGCGCTGCTGGTGTGGGCGGCCGTGTTCGCGCTGGTCGCTGCCGCCACCTTCCTCAAGGAGCCGCTGTACACGGCGTCTGCGGCCGTGGTGCTGGACGTCAAATCGCCCGACCCGATCGCGGGCGTGATCCTGCCCGGCATGGCCAACAGCAGCTACATGGGCACGCAGCTCGGCGTGGTGCGCAGCGAGCGCGTGGCCACGCGCGTGGCCCAGGCCCTGGGCTGGGACCAGGACGAGGCCCGGCGCCAGCGCTGGCTGGAAGCCTCGGGCGGCCAAGGGGATTTCAACGCCTGGCTGGCCGGCGGCCTGCTGACCAACATGGAGGCCGCACCCACGCGCGACTCCAACGTGATCACGGTCTCCTACACGCTGCCCGACGCCGCGCGCGCGGCCGAGATCGCCAACGCCTGGGTGCAGGCCTACATCGACACCACGCTGGAGCTGCGCGTGGAGCCCGCGCGCCAGTACACGGGCTTCTTCGACGCGCATGGCAAGCAGCTGCGCGAGGAACTCGAGCGCGCGCAGCAGCGGCTGTCGAGCTACCAGCGCCAGCACGGCATGGTCGCGACCGACGAGCGGGTGGACATCGAGAACCTGCGGCTGGTGGAGCTGTCCTCGCAGATGGTGGCGCTGCAGGGCCTGGCCAACGAGACCGGCGGCCGCCAGCGCCAGGCCGCGGGCAACCCGGACCAGATGCCCGAGGTGCTGTCCAACCCCGTGGTGGCCGGCTTGACCGCCGAGCTCGCACGCCAGGAAGCCCGGCTGCAGGAACTCGGCGCGCGCCTGGGCGAGCGCCACCCCGAGATGGTGGAGCTGCGCGCCAAGATCGCCGAGCAGCGCGCGAGCATCGCGAACGAGACGCGCCGTGTGACGGGCAGCATCTCGGTCAGCAACAACATCAGCCAGGGCCGGCTGGCCCAGGCCCGCGCCGCGGTCGAGGAGCAGCGCGGCAAGCTGCTGCAGCTCAAGGCCTTGCGCGACGAGGCGGCCGTGCTGCAGCGCGACGTCGAGGCCGCCAAGCGCGCCTACGACACCATCACCGCACGCGCGAGCCAGGCCAGCGTGGAGAGCCATGCCACTCAGACCAATGTGAGCCTGCTCAAGCGCGCGGCCGCGCCGCTGCGCCCGTCCGAGCCGCGCGTGACGCTGAACCTGGCCGTGGGCGCGCTGGCCGGCTTTCTGCTGGCCGCGGCCGCGGCGCTGGGCACCGAGATGCGCGACCGCCGCCTGCGCACCGAGCAGGACGTGCTGCGCGGCCTCAAGCTGCCACTGCTGGGCGTGCTGCCCGAGCGCGGTGCGCGGCCCGCGCGCGGCGCGCGGCTGCGCGCACGCTGGGCCGCGCAGATCGGCGCGGCGCCGCCGGCCCATCCTGGCCACCCCGGCCGCGGAGCGCTGCCATGAGCCTCGCCCGGCCGCCCGAAGAGGCTCGCACCGAAGGCGGAGCCGAAGGTCCACCCGTGCGCTTTCCCTACAGCCGCCCGCAGCGGCCCACGATGACCGTGCTCGAAGGCGGCCAGGACGCGCGGCCCGAACCGCTGGCGAACAAC
>DATKFT010001131.1:0-8735 GCA_035544335.1 Pseudorhodoferax sp. | reverse complement strand
GCCGCCGCGCCGACGGCCTCGACCGCCTGCGCAAACGCCGCTTCATTGGCCTTAGACGGCACCGAGAAGCCCGAGAGCTTGCGCACGAACTGCAGCGACGCCGCGCGGATCTCCAGCTCGGTCGCCGGCGGCTCGGAGTTGAACAGGGTCTTGATGCTGCGGCACATGGGACATGTCTCCGTACATGCTGGACTGGGCGTCCTGCAGACCAAGCCGCCCGAGGACCGAAGGCCGCGGAGCAGGCCATGCCAGCAGACGCCGCGGAACCGGCTCCGCCAGGCCGCTGGCGTCGCCCTCGGGGGTATCGGCCGGCCACGTGCAGTGAGGCCGGCCAAACGGGGGAGATTCAATTCTGCCGCCAAGGCAGCCCACGGTAGCGCCAGCCGCCCTTGCGGTTGCGGTGGGCATCGCCATCGGGGTCGCCCTCGAAGCCTTCGAGGATGTTGTAGGCCTCGATGCCCAGCTCGGTCGCGCGCTTGGCCGCAGCGACCGAGCGCACGCCGCTGCGGCACAGCAGCAGCACCTTGCCGCCCGCGGGCACGGCGGCCCGCAGCGCGCTGTCGAAGTCCGGGTTCGGCGCCATGCCGGGCCACTGCTTCCAGGCCACGGGCACGGCGCCGGGCACGAAGCCGACCCACTCGCGCTCGGCGTCGGTGCGCACGTCCACGAGCACGGCAAGGCCCTCGGCGAACCACTGCGCTGCCAGCGCGGGCGCGATGTCGCCGGCGTAGCCGTTGGCCGGCCGCGGCGCCGCATCGCTGGCCGTCGGCGCGGCCGCGACCAGGCCGGACTGCAGGTTGGCCGGCACGGCTTCGTCCATGCGCTTGGGGCGCGGCAGGTTCAGCGCCTGCATGGTGGCCACGAACTCGGCCTCGGTCTTGCCCGCGATGCGCGCATTCGACTGCTTCTGCTCGCCGATCGTGGACTGCGTGCGCCCCTGGTAGTCGTGGCCGGGCCAGACCCGCGTGGCATCGGGCAGCTGGAACAGCACCCCGGTGATGCTGCGGTACAGCGCCTGCGCGCTGCCCGACTGGAAGTCGGTGCGGCCGCAGCCGCCGATCAGCAGCGTGTCGCCCGTGAACACATGGCCGCGCCACAGGTAGCACATGCTGCCGGCCGTGTGGCCGGGCGTGTGCAGCACGCGCAGGCGCTCGGCGCCGAAGGCCAGCTCCTCGCCGTCCTGCAGCTGCACGGCCGCCGTGGCGATGCCGCAGCCGGCCGGCGCGGCGGTGCGCGCGCCGGCATGCTCGGCCAGCAGGCCGGCGCTGGTCACGTGGTCGGCATGCGCGTGCGTCTCCAGCGTCCAGGCCAGTTGCAGGCCCTGCTGGCGGAGCAGCGCGAGGTCGCGTTCGAGCTGTCCGTCCACGGGATCGATGATCACGGCCGCGCGCGTGGCCGGGTCTGCCAGCACGTAGGTGTAGGTGCTGGAGGCGGGGTCGAAGAGCTGGATGGGGTCCATGTTGTCGCGGGAAAAAACGAGGTCAGGCTCAGTGTAGGTGCGTAGTGGTATTCCCTGTCGGGGACATTCCGGTTGGCCGGAGGGGGCACATCGCCGAGCATGTATGCGCCTTCTGTTCACAACTGCTGGAGACAACCGATGACCCAAGCCAAGACCACCGCTGCACCGCGCCGTCGCAACCTGCTCAAAGGCGCCGCCGTGGCCGCGGGTGCCCTGTCCGCCCCCATGGTCAGCCAGGCACAGACCACCACGCTGCGCTTCCAAAGCACCTGGCCGGCCAAGGATATCTTCCACGAGTACGCACAGGACCTGGCCAAGAAGATCAACGACATGGCCGGCAACCGTCTGAAGATCGACGTGCTGCCGGCCGGCTCGGTGGTGCCGGCCTTCCAGCTGCTGGACGCGGTCGGCAAGGGCACGCTGGACGGTGGCCATGGCGTGATCGCCTACTGGTACGGCAAGAACTCGGCACTCGCGCTGTGGGGCTCGGGCCCGGGCTACGGCATGGACGCCAACATGCTGCTGGCCTGGCACTACTACGGTGGCGGCAAGGCGCTGGTCGAGGAGATCTACAAGAGCCTGAACCTGGACGTGGTCTCCTACATGTACGGCCCCATGCCCTGCCAGCCGCTGGGCTGGTTCAAGAAGCCGGTGTCCAAGGTCGAGGACATGAAGGGCCTGAAGTTCCGCACCGTGGGCCTGGCCGTGGACGTGTTCACCGACATGGGCACGGCCGTGAACCCGCTGCCGGGCGGCGAGATCGTGCCTGCGCTGGACCGCGGCCTGATCGATGCGGCCGAGTTCAACAACGCCTCGAGCGACCGCGTGCTGGGCTTCCCCGACGTGGCCAAGAACTGCATGCTGCAAAGCTTCCACCAGAGCAGCGAGCAGTTCGAGGTGCTGTTCAACAAGAGCAAGCTCGACGCACTGCCGACCGAGCTGCGCTCCATCATCGACTACGGCGTGCAGGCCGCCAGTGCCGACATGAGCTGGAAGGCGATCGAGCGCAACTCCAAGGACTACGAGGAGCTCAAGAAACAGGGCATCAGGTTCTACAAGACGCCGGACGCCATCCTGCGCGCGCAGCTGGCGTCCTGGGACAAGACCGTGGCGGCCAAGGCCAAGGAGAACCCGATGTTCAAGAAGGTGATCGACTCGCAGCGCGCCTTCGCGCAGCGCGCCGGCCAGTGGCACAACGACTACACGGTCGACTTCAAGATGGCCTACAACCACTACTTCGCAGCGAAGAAGACGGGCTGATGCGCGCGGCGCGCATGCTGACGTGAAGAGGGCGCCCTGAGCGGCGCCCTCTTCGTTCCTGGATTTAGTTGGTCTGTGTCCATGCAAAAGCTATTGCTCACGGTCGATGCGATCTCGACCTTCATCGGAAAGACCGCGGCCTGGGCCGTGGTGGGCCTCACGGTCCTGATCGCCTGGGAGGTGTTCTCGCGCTACGCGCTGAACACGCCGCACGCCTGGGTGCTGGACGCGCAGATCATGCTGTACGGCACGCTGTTCATGCTGGCCGGTGCCTACACGCTGGCCAAGAACGGCCATGTGCGCGGCGACGTGCTCTACGGCTTCTTCAGCCCGCGCGCGCAGGCCGGCGTGGACCTCACGCTGTACATCGTGTTCTTCCTGCCCGGCGTGTTCGCCATGACCTGGGCCGGATGGACCTATGCACAGGAATCGCTCGCGATCCGCGAGCAGACCTTCTCGGCCACGCCGCTGCCGCTGTACCCGTTCAAGTTCGTGATCCCGCTGGCGGGCGCCGCCCTGCTGCTGCAGGGCCTGGCCGAAATCGCGCGCTGCGTGATCTGTCTGCGCGTCGGGCAATGGCCCAAGCGCGGCGATGACGTGGTGGAGGTGGACGTCGAAAAACTCAAGGAGATGGTGCACGTGAAGGACAGCGACATCGAAGCCCTCGACCGCCAGATCGCCGCCAAGGAGGCCCGGCCATGAAGATGCGCAAGGAACTGTGGTTCGGCTTCTCCATCATGGGGGTGGTGCTGGCCGCCATCGTCTGGATGCTGCTGGGCGTGGAGAAGATCACCCATGGCCACCAGGGGCTGCTGATGCTCTCGCTGGTCGTGATCGCGATCATGCTGGGCTTTCCGACGGCGTTCACGCTGATGGGCATGGGCATGATCTTCACCTGGCTGGCCTACGACGGGGACACGACCCGCACGCTGGACCTCATGGTGCAGGCCGCCTACAAGAGCATGGCCAACGACGTGCTGATCGCGATCCCGCTGTTCGTGTTCATGGGCTACCTCGTCGAACGCGCCAACCTGATCGAGAAGCTGTTCAAGAGCATGCACCTGGCCATGGCCCGCATCCCGGGTTCGCTGGGCGTGGCCACGCTGGTCACCTGCACGATCTTCGCCACGGCCACCGGCATCGTGGGCGCCGTGGTCACGCTGATGGGCCTCCTGGCGCTGCCGGCCATGCTGCGCGCCGGCTACAGCACGCCGATGGCGGCCGGCGCCATCACGGCCGGCGGCTGCCTGGGCATTTTGCTGCCGCCCTCGGTGCTGCTGATCCTGTACGGCGCGACGGCCGGCGTCTCGGTGGTGCAGCTCTACGCAGGCGCCTTCTTCCCGGGCCTGATGCTGGCCGCGCTGTACGTGGGCTACTTCATCGTCATGGCCAAGCTCAAGCCGCAATGGGCGCCGCCGCTGTCGGCCGCGGAACGCCGCGTGGAGCTGCCGCCGCTCACGCGCGCGCTGCCCGCGGAGACCTCTCAGTACGCGCCCACGCAGCTGCTCCACGCGCTCAAGGGCAAGCGCAATGCCGACGTGCCGCTGGCCTATGTGTTGCGCCAGCTCGGCCTGGTGGTGCTGCCCGGCCTGCTGTTCCTGCTGCTGGCCACGAGCACCTGGCGTGCCGTGACCACGGTGGAGATCGAGGCCGAGTACGACATCCAGCCGATCGGCATGGAAAGCGCCCGCAGCTCGAGCGAAGGCGGACTGGCCGAACCGCCGACCGAAGGCGGCCTGGCCGAGCCCCCGGTCGAAGGCGGTCTGACCGAGCCGCCCACCGAAGGCGGCGTGCAGGAGCCCCCCGGCGCCGCGGCCGCACCCGCGAACGCCGAAACCCCCGTCGCAGCGAACCCCGCCGCCGCGGCCGCCGTGGTCGATGTCGAGGTCCAGGCACGCCAGCCCGCGCCGACCTGGTGGTGGGTGGGCTTTGCGGTCCTGGGCGCGGCGGTGGCCAGCTTCTACCTGTTCCTGAGCTTTGCACGGCTCGAGATCTTCAAGATGCTGCTGAGCTCGTTCTTCCCGCTGCTCGTGCTGATCCTCGCGGTGCTGGGCTCCATCGTGTTCGGGCTCACGACGCCGACCGAGGCGGCCGCCATGGGCGCGCTGGGCGGTTTCGTGCTGGCAGGCGCCTACCGGCGGCTCAGCATGAACGTGGTCAGCGAATCGGTGTACCTCACGGCCAAGACCTCGGCCATGGTCTGCTGGCTGTTCGTGGGCTCGGCGATCTTCTCGGCTGCGTTCGCGCTGCTGGGCGGACAGGAGCTCATCGAGAAGTGGGTGCTCGGCATGAACCTGAGCAAGTTCGAGTTCATGGTGCTCGCGCAGATCGTGATCTTCCTGCTCGGCTGGCCGCTCGAGTGGACCGAGATCATCGTGATCTTCATGCCCATCTTCATCCCGCTGCTGGACCATTTCGGCGTGGACCCGCTGTTCTTCGGCCTGCTCGTGGCGCTGAACCTGCAGACGGCCTTCCTGTCACCGCCCGTGGCGATGTCGGCCTTCTACCTCAAGGGCGTGGCGCCCCCGCACGTGACGCTGAACCAGATCTTCCTGGGCATGATGCCGTTCATGGGCATCCAGATCCTGGCCATCGTGCTGCTGTACATGTGGCCGGCGATCGGCATGTGGCTGCCGCAGCTGCTGTACGGACGCTGAGAGCCTGGCCCGCGCGCTGCGGCGCGGCCGGCCCGGTGCCGCGACCGGGCCGGACCCGTCGCGCGGCGGCCCGGGGGCCGGCCGGCGGCGGGCGCGCCGCCTCAATCGCCGAACGGCTCGCCGGCTTCGGGCGGTGGCGCGGGCTGGTACTGGGCCCTGCGCCCCAGCACCAGGCCGCAGACCAGTGCGAACACCAGGGCCCCGAGCGGCCGCTCCGGCATGCGCCAGGCCGGCACGGCCGCCTGCAGCACCGGCGACTCCACCAGGAGCACCGCGGCACCGAACAGGGCCAGGCAGCCGGCAGCAAGAAGGCGGACGAGGGACATGGCGCGATGAAACCACCGCCAAGCCGCTTTCGCATCGGCAAGATTGCGGAAGTCGCGCGCTGGCGCCCCGGACATGACTGCGGTCATGCCTGCGCGCGGCCGAACCGGCGCCTGCGGGGCCCCGGCGCTACGGCCGGCCGAGCTCGACGATCCCGTCCACGAACACCTTGATCGACTGCTGGGCCTTGGGCTCGATCGCGGTGAACTCCACGGGGTAGCCGAACTGGCCGTCGGCCAGCGGCACGACGCGCAGCACCTTGGCGTAGATCTCGGTCAGCTCGCGGCCCATCATCGACAGCGACAGCGCAAAGCAGATGTCGTCCAGCGCTTGCAGCGCCACCTCGCTGCGCACGAACATGCCGCCGTAGCTGAGGTCGGTGATGCGGCCTTCGAGCTGGCGCGTGCCGACGGCCTTGCCGCGCAGCCGGCGGAACACCAGCGGCATGTCCACCTCCACGCGCGGGCTGTTGCGGATCTCGCGCTTGGGCGCCACGAGCCGGTGCGGACGCTGCGTGGCCTGCAGCTCGTACATGCGCACCGATTCGCGCTTGCCCTTGACGCTGACCTCGTTGACGTCGCCGGTCTCGATGAAACCCTGCGCCTGCTGCCAGGTGGCCTCAGACAGCAGGATCTGCCCGCGCAGGCTGTGCGCCTCGATGCGCGAAGCCAGGTTCACCTGGTCGCCGATCACCGTGTACTCGCTGTGCAGCCGCGAGCCGAGCTGGCCGGCCACCACCTCGCCGGTGTTGATGCCGATGCCCATGAACCAGGGCGCCATGCCGTGGCGCTCGTTCTCGGCGTTGATCTCGTCCATGGCGACCTGCATCTCGATCGCGCAGGCGATCGCACGCACGATGTCATCCTCCAGTGCATCGGGCGCACCGAACAGCACCATGATCGCGTCGCCCATGAACTTGTCGATGGCGCCGCCCCAGCGCACGACGATCTCGGTCATGCGCGCGAGGTAGCGGTTCAGCGCCTGGACCATGGCCAACGCCGAATGCTGCTCCGCGAGCGCCGTGAAGCCGCGCAGGTCCGACAGCAAAATGGTCACGCGCCGCAGATCGGCCGCGGTATCGGCATGCCCGACGCTGTCGATCGCGTCCGCGATGCGCGCACGCGCATCGGGCAGCTGCAGGGCACCTGACTGGGCCAGGCCCAGCAGGCGGTCGGCCAGTTGCTGGCGGTGGATCTGTTTCATGGGGCGGCGGAGCGGAGAGGCGGTGTCGCCAAGGTGGCGCCGCGCAGTGTAGGGCCGCGCACCCGCGCCGCGGCCTGCCCTAAGCTGCGCACTTTCCCCAACCCGACACCACGGAGCGAGACACCCATGCAGACCCAAGACCTGTTTTCCCTGGCTGGCCGTACAGCATTGGTCACCGGTGGATCGCGCGGCATCGGCCGCATGATTGCCGAAGGCTTTCTGGCCCAGGGCGCACGCGTGTACATCTCGGCGCGCAAGAGCGAGGCCTGCCACGCGGCCGCCCAGGAGATGTCGGCGCTGGGCCACTGCGTGGCGCTGCCGGCCGACGTGTCCAGCGTCGCGGGGGCGCAGGCGCTGGCCGACGCCTTCGTGGCACTCGAGCCCCAGCTCGACATCCTGGTCAACAACGCGGGCGCCGCCTGGGGCGCGCCGTTCGACGAATTCCCCGAATCGGGCTGGGACAAGGTCGTGGACCTCAACATGAAGGCGCCCTTCTTCCTGACGCAGGCGCTGGCCGCACCGCTGCGGCTCGCGGCCCAGCGCCACCCGGCCAAGGTCATCAACATCGCCTCCATCGACGGCCAGGGCGTCAATCCGCTGGAAACCTACTCCTACGCGGCCAGCAAAGCCGGCCTGATCCACCTGACACGCCGCATGGCGCTGCGCATGATCGAGGACAACATCGTCGTCAGCGCGATCGCGCCGGGCGCCTTCGCCTCCGAGATGAACCGCACGGCGCGCGACGAGGCCGAGCAGGTGGCGCGCCGGGTGCCCGCGCGGCGCATCGGCCAGCCCGAGGACATGGCCGGCGCCGCCATCTACCTGGCCTCGCGTGCGGGCGACTATGTGGTGGGCGCCACCTTGACCGTGGACGGCGGGGTGCTGCTGGTGCGCTGAAACCGGGAACACCCCCCAGGAGGCCGGCCGCACGGGACCGGCCCATCCCCGCCGCATGCTGCGCAATGCAGACGAATTCCTCATCCGCTTGACGCAGAATGCGCGCATGAGTGATCTGCTGCTGAATACCCCCGATCCACGCGAGCCGCTGCAGGCATCGTTCAGCGATGCCGCCAACCCGCTCGGCCTGGACGGCATCGAGTTCGTCGAGTACGCGACCTCCAAACCCCAGGCCCTGGGCCCGGTGCTGGAGATGATGGGTTTCCGGCCCATCGCGCGCCACCGCTCGCGCGAGATCCTGCTGTACCGCCAGGGCGCGATGAACATCGTGGTCAACGCCCATGCGGCCGACACGCCCGGCGCGAGCCAGGAGGTGCCCACGATCTCGGCCATGGCGCTGCGCGCGCGCGATGCGCGGGCCGCCTACCGCTATGTGCTCGAGCGCGGCGCCTGGGCCGTTCCCGGCCACGCCGAGGTCATGGAGCTCAACATCCCGGCCATCCACGGCGCGGGTGGCAGCCGCATCTACTTCGTGGACCGCTACAAGGAGTTCTCGATCTACGACGTGGACTTCGTGCCCATCCCCTCGGTGGAGCAGCATCCTGCGGCCACGGCCGGCATCCGTTTCTTCGGCGTCGTGCAGTACATCGGCCCGAACCGCAGCAACGACTGGATCGAGTTCTACCGCGAGCTGTTCGGCACCGAGCTGATCCCCGACGACCAGCGCTTCGGCATCATGCCCAAGGGCACCTTGCTGCGCACGCCGGCGCTGGACGCCACGCAGCGCTTCATGCTGCAGCTGGTCGAACCCGAGCCGCATGTGCTGGACACGGGCGAGAAGCTGCAGCGCATCGGCCTGGGCGTGCCCGACGTGCTGGCCGCCGTGCAGGCGCTGCGCACGCTGGGCGTGGAGTTCGTCGAAACCGCCGCGGCCC
>DATKFT010001130.1:0-2381 GCA_035544335.1 Pseudorhodoferax sp. | reverse complement strand
TGATCTCCGGCGCGTGGTCGCGGTAGGTCGCGAGCGCATCGTCATCGTCCTGCAGCGGGTGGTAGCGGTAGTGCAGCGTTTCCTTCTTGACCATGGCGCCGATCTGCGCCTGGTCCAGTTGCACCCAGAAGCGCACGGTGCCGGAGTCGTCATGGAAGAAGGGTTCGGTCGACATGGTGTCCTTGTGTGAGAAGAAGCGCCGCGTGCCGGGCCGCCTCGAGGGCCACGGTGCGCGTGGACGCGGGGAAGGGCGCAAATCCATGCACCAGGACCAGCGCCGCCTCGTGGTCGAGCGGGCCGGCTTCGCGGTAGGCGCGGCAGAAGCCGCGGCCATGGGCGAAGACGCGGAACCCCATGACGCCCAGGTCGCCCGTCAGCAGATCGCCGACCTGCACCGGCCGGCCCGAGTGCTGCGGGAGCACCACGGCCTTGCCATCGGCCAGCCGCAGTGCGAACAAGCGGCTCAGTGCTTCGACAGCAACCACGGTTCCTCTGGCCATGCGCGATGGTGCAGCCGGGGCGACGGCGCCTCTGTGCGCCAGCGCACATAGCCATGTGCGATGTCGCACAGACACCGCTGCGCACGGCGCTACCGTGGGGTCCCAAGGTTCCGAAGGAGCATGTCCATGTCCAATGCCGAACTCGCCGCGCGGGTGCTGGTCCAGGGCTACCTGCGCCGACGCAAGATGCCCAGGCTGCTGCGCGATGCGGTGGTCTCCACGGTGCAAGCCAGGTTGACCTCGGGGACACGCCCCTATCTGACCGACTGGATGCGGGCCGACATCGACAACCGGGCCGAGCCCACCGTTGCGCATGACCACCCCAGTCCCTGATGCGGCCTGCGGATGCGCCGTGTCGGCGCCGTGCGCCGATCTGCGCCTGCTCAGCGATGCCGCTCTGATCGGCCGGTTCCGGCTCGTCTGCACGCTCGAGCAGGCACTCGACGTGCCATATCCGCTGGGGGGGGTGCGCGCAGCCGTGGCCGGTGCCGCCAGGAGCAACCACGCCGAGATGCTGGACATCGTGGACGATCTGGTGCGCCGCGTGGTGCTGCGCGGCCAGGGGCCGTGCTGAGCCGGCGTCATGCGGGCACGGGCAGGGGTGCCACGCGCACGGGCGCGTCGATCTGCAGCACGCTGCCCGCAGGCAGGCTGCGCCACTCGATCCATTCGCCGGCGGCAAGGCGGTGCACCAGGGGCACCGCCGTGGCCGGCCAGCTGCCGTGCTGCACGCGGATCTCGTGCGCCCCCAGGCGCAGCACGAGCTGAAAGCCCGGCCACTCGGGTGGCACGCATGGCGTCACGCGCAAGCGCTCGCCCTGCACCTGCAGGCCCAGCAGGGTTTCCACGGCCGCGCGGTGCATCCAGCCGGCCGATCCCGTGTACCAGCTCCAGCCGCCACGGCCCACATAGGGCGGCGCACTGAAGATGTCGCCGGCCATCACATAGGGTTCGAGCTCGTAGGCCGGACCGCGCCCGGGGTCCGCGCTCCGGTGCGCAGGGCTCAGCCCGCGCCAGCTGTGCCACGCGGCCGCGGTGTCACCCAGCTGGGCCTGGGCCATCAGCGCCCAGACGGCTGCATGCGCGTACTGCCCGCCGTTCTCGCGCACGCCGGGCGGGTAGGCCTGGATGTAGCCCGGGTTGGGTGTCGCGTTCTCGAACGGCGGATGCAGCAGGCGCAGCAGGCCGGCCTCGGTGTCCGTCAGCTGCGTGCGCACCGCGGCCATGGCCGCGTCCGTGTAGCGCGGCTGCGAGGCGCCCGAGAGCACCGCCCAGGCCTGGGCGATGAGGTCGATCCTGCACTGCGCATTCGCGCTGGAGCCCAGCGCGCTGCCGTCGTCGAAGAAGGCGCGCCGGAACCACGCCCCGTCCCAGCCCGCGCCGTGCAGCGCCTGGATCCATGCGGCGCGGGCCTCGGTCCAGCGCCGGGCCCGCGCGTGCTCGCCGCGTGCCTGCGCACAGGGCGCGAAACCTTCGACCACCAGGCACAGGAACCAGGCCAGCCAGACCGATTCGCCGCGCCCCTCATGGCCCACGCGGTTCATGCCGTCGTTCCAGTCGCCCGATCCCATCAGCGGCAGGCCGTGTGCGCCCGTGGCCAGGCTTTTGTCGATCGTGCGGGCCGCATGTTCGTACACGCTGGCGAATGCCGTGCTGGCCGTGGGCGTGTCGTAGAGGTCCTCGGCGCCGGGCGGGATCGGCGGGCTGTCGATGAAGCCCACCGGGGCATCGAGCAGCGAGGCGTCGCCCGTGCTCTGCACATAGCGTGTGCAGGCCAGCGGCAGCCACAGCAGGTCGTCCGAGAAATGCGTGCGCACGCCGGCGCCGCCCGGCATGTGCCACCAGTGCTGCACGTCGCCCTCGGGGAACTGGCGTGCCGCG
>DATKFT010001129.1:0-5394 GCA_035544335.1 Pseudorhodoferax sp. | reverse complement strand
AACGGCGACACGGGCCTGGCGGCCCTGCTCAAGGCCGGCCGCGTCGAGCGCCTGGTCTGCAGCTTCCCGCGCTCGGCCGACAGCTACGTGTTCGACGAGCTGTACCGGCGCGGCAAGATCGCGCTCGAACTCGTGCCGCAGGGCAACCTGGCCGAACGCATCCGCGCGGCCGGCGCGGGCATCGGCGCCTTCTTCACGCCCACGGGCTACGGCACCCAGCTGGCCGAAGGCAAGGAGACGCGCGAGATCAACGGCCGCCAGTACGTGCTGGAGTACCCCATCCACGGCGACCTCGCGCTCGTCAAGGCCGAGCGCGGCGACCGCTGGGGCAACCTCTGCTACCGCAAGGCCGCGCGCAACTTCGGCCCCGTGATGGCCACGGCCGCACGCACCACGGTCGCCACCGTGTACGAACTGGCCGAACTCGGCGAGCTCGATCCCGAGACCATCGTCACGCCCGGCATCTTCGTGCACCACGTGGTGCGCATCGCACGCAGCGCCACGCGCGCCGGCGGCTTCAAGGCAGCAGCATGAGCACCGCCCGGCCGCCCCAAGGTACTCCAGTGAACTCGACCGACACCACCCGCCCCCCTCTGAAGCGCCACGGCAAGGACACGGTCGCGCGCCTGGTCGCGCGCGACATCGCCGACGGCGCCTACGTCAACCTGGGCATCGGCCAGCCCACGCTGGTGGCCAACCACATTCCCGCGGACAAGGAGATCGTGCTGCATAGCGAGAACGGCATCCTGGGCATGGGCCCGGCGCCGGCCGCGGGCGAGGAGGACTTCGACCTCATCAACGCCGGCAAGCAGCCCGTGAGCCTGCGCGCCGGCGGCGCCTACTTCCACCACGCCGACAGCTTCGCGATGATGCGCGGCGGCCACATCGACCTCTGCGTGCTGGGCGCCTACCAGGTGGCGCTCAACGGCGACCTCGCGAACTGGAGCACGGGCGCGCCCGACGCGATTCCGGCCGTGGGCGGCGCCATGGACCTTGCGACCGGCGCCAAGCAGACCTGGGTGATGATGGACCTGCTCACGCGCGAGGGCCAGTCCAAGCTCGTGCGCCAGTGCAGCTACCCGCTCACGGGCCTGGGCTGCGTCAAGCGCATCTACTCGGACCTGTGCGTGCTGCAGCTGGGCGGCGAGCGGCCGCTGGTCAGCGACCTGGCCGAGGGTCTCAGCGTGGAGCGGCTGTCGGCCATGCTGGGCGTGGACCTGGCCGCAGCCTGAGGTCCGGCCGGCGCCACGCCAGGCCAGGCCGTGGCGCCCGCGCGGCGCGCGCACGGCCCGTCAGGCGTTCAGCACGCCAGCCCGGCCAGCGCCGCGCTCTTTCCGGACTGCAGCATCGCATCGATGAGCCGGCGCACGGGCAGCACGCTGCGCCCGCTGATGGCAGGCGCACGGCCCTCTGCGACCGCGTCGAGGAAGTCCGCCAGCACGGCGCAGTGGGCGTGGTGCGAGAACGCCATGGGGTCCGCGCCCGCGCCCAGCGACTCCGCATCGCCCACGGTCTCGTGGCGCCCGTCGAGAAAGTGCAGATCGAGCCGGCCCGCGGACAGGCAGGCCGTTCCCAGCGTGCCGCTGATCTCGATCCGCTCCGCAAAGCCCGGGTAGGCCGCCGTGGTCGCCTGGATGGTGGCGATGCCGCCCTGCGCAAAGCGCAGGACGGCCGCCACCGCATCCTCGCACTCCATCCGGTGCGCCGCGCTGGTGTCCGCGAACGCGAACACCTGGTTGGGCGTGCCCGCCAGATGCAGGAAGAGGTCCAGCGTGTGGATGGCCTGGGTCAGCAGCACGCCGCCGCCATCGCGCGCCAGCGAGCCCCTGCCGGGCTCGTCGTAGTAGGACTGCGGGCGCCACCAGCGCACGTCGACCGCGGCGGTCGTCATGGTGCCGAGCGCGCCGGCCTGCATCTGCCGCTTGAGCGCGAGCGCGGCGCCGCGCAGCCGGTGCTGCAGCATGACGGCGAACTGCAGGCCGCGCGCCTCGAAGGCTTCGACCAGGCGCGCAGTCTCGGCCGTCTCCAGGCCCACCGGCTTTTCGACCAGCACATGCTTGCCGGCCTGGGCGCAGCGCAGGCCGAGTTCCAGGTGCGTGGACGGCGGCGTCAGCAGCAGCACGGCCTGCACCGCGGGATCGTCCAGCGCATCGCCGAGCTCGGTGCCGGCCACCGCGCCCGGGAAACGGTCGCGGCGCACGGCGTCCACACGCGCGACCGAGCGCGCGACCAGCCAGCGCAGCTCGGCCCGGTGCGCCAGCTCCTGCAGGCTGCGCCAGTAGGGTCCGGTGGCCAGGCCGGCCCCCACGACGGCCACGCCGATGCGGGCGCCACGCACGGGGCTGTCCTTCATGCCAGCAGCTTGCGCGCGATGATCATGCGCTGCACCTGGTTGGTCCCCTCGTAGATCTGCGTGATCTTGGCGTCGCGGTAGAGCCGCTCCACCTCGTAGCCGCGGATGTAGCCGCTGCCCCCGAAGACCTGGATCGCGTTGGAACTGTGCGTGACGGCCGCATCGCCCGCGAAGCACTTGGCCATGGATGCCGCGAGCGTGGCGTCCTGCCCCGCGTCGAAGGTCGATGCGGCAGCGCGCACCAGCAGCCGCGACGCCTGCAGGTCCTTGGCCATGTCCGCCAGCATGAACTGGATGCCCTGGAACTCGCCGATGCTCTGGCCGAACTGCTGGCGCGTCTTGGCCTGCTCGACCGCGGCGTCGAGCGCGGCCTGCACGATGCCCACGGCCAGCGCGGCGATGCCGATGCGGCCCTTGTTCAGAACGCTCATCATCATGTGGAAGCCCCGCCCGGGCTCGCCGAGCAGGCTGTCGGCGCCCAGGCGCACCGCGTCGAAATGCAGCTCGCCGACCTGCGAGGCGCGCTGGCCGAGCTTGTGCTCCTTCTTGCCGCGCTGGACGCCGGCCAGCGCGCAGTCCACGA
This sequence comes from Pseudorhodoferax sp., assembly GCA_035544335.1. GTDB lineage: Bacteria > Pseudomonadota > Gammaproteobacteria > Burkholderiales > Burkholderiaceae_C > Pseudorhodoferax. The sequence continues at coordinate 2,458 of DATKFT010001129.1, read as the reverse complement.
TGAAGATGCCCATGCCGCGCTTGCCCGCCTCGGGGTCGGTGCGCGCGAGCACGAAGGCCACATCGGCGATCGGCGCGTTGTGGATCCACAGCTTGCTGCCGTTGAGCACCCAGCCCGCGCCGTCGCGGCGCGCGGTGGTCTTCACGCCGCCGACATCCGAGCCCGCGCCGGCCTCGGTGATGCAGTAGGCGCCGCGCAGCTCGGCGCGCAGCAGCGGCCGCAGCCAGCGCTCGCGCTGCGCCGCCGTGCCATGGACAGACAGCAGCGTGCCCAGCAGTTCGAGCAGCCCGCACTGGTCGGCCACCGACGCGTAGCCGCGCGAGAGCTCCTCCATGATGATGCTGTAGGCCAGGCAGTCCAGGCCCGCGCCGCCGAACGGCTCGGGCACCGTGATGCCGAAGAGGCCGGCCTCGCCCATCGCGGCGTAGATCTCGGCCGGGAAGCGCTCCTGCTCGTCGAGCTCCGCGGCCACGGGGCGGATCCTGTCGTTGGCGAAGCGGCGCGCCATGTCGGCGATCTGCCGGTGTTCTGCTGAAAGTTCCATGTGCATGTCTGTCTTTCCGGTCGGCGGCTCAGAGCCGCTGGATGTGCAGCCCGCCGTCCACATGGACGGCATCGCCGGTGCTGAACGCGAAGGCGCCGCTGGCCAGCGCCGCTGCGGCCTTGCCCACGTCCTCGGGCTCGCCCCAGCGCCGCACGGGCGAGAGCCCGGCCGCGATGCGCTGGTCGTAGTCGGCCGCGGCCACGGCCGTCATGCCGGTGCGGATCACGCCCGGCCGAATCTCGAACACGCCGATGCCGGCCTCGCCCAGCCGGGTCGCGAACAGCTTGGTCGCCATGCTGACGGCCGACTTGGACAGGCAATACTCGCCGCGGTTGGGCGAGGCCGCGTAGGCGTTCGCCGAGGAGATGTTGACGATGGAGCGGTACACGCCATCGCCGGCGCGCGCGACGAAGCGCGCCGCCACCTTCTGCGTGAGAAAGAACGGGCCGCGCAGGTTCACGCGCATGAGCAGGTCGAAGCTTTCGGGCGTGGCCTCGAGCAGGTCGCCGCGGCGCGCCACGCTGATGCCGGCGTTGTTGACGAGGCAGCTCAAGGGGCCGATGCCCTGCTCTGCCGCATCCAGCACGGCCCCATGGGCGTCGACGTCGGCGACGTCGCAATGCACGAAGGCGGCGCGGGCGCCGCGCTCGCGCAGGCCGCGCAGCGTCTGCTGCGCGTCCTCGTCCTGCTCCAGGTCGGCGACCGTCACGTCGAAGCCCTGCTGGGCAAGCGCATAGGCGATGCCGCGGCCGATGCCGCGGCGTCCGCCGGTCACGAGCGCATGGGCGCGTGGGGTGGGTGTTGCTGTCATGGGATTCCTTGTCTTGGGTGAGAACGGGGCTGCGCAGCCGCTGCTAGTCCAGCTGGTAGCCCAAAAAGGCCGCCGCGCGCCGCGCCTGGCCCAGGTGCATGTGGCGGCCCGAGTGCACGCGGTGCCCCGTCTGCAGGGCCCGTTGCAGCAGCGGCGTGATCTCCGGCTTGGTGATGACGTCGACGACCAGGGTCTCCTGCGGCAGCGTGGCCGGGTCGAACGCGAGCGGGTCGCCGCTCTGCATGCCCAGCGGCGTGGCGTTGACCACCGCGTCGAAGCGCTCGCCAGTCTGCGCTGCGGTGCCCAGGCGCAGCTGCGGAAAGTGGCGCTGCAGGCGGCGGCAGAGTTCGTCGCGGCGCGCGAGGTCACGGTCGCGCAGCGACAGGCTGGCCACGCCGGCCTGGGCCAGCGCGACCGCGATCGCCGTGCCCGCGCCGCCCACGCCCCACAGGCACACATGCCAGCCCTGCGGCGCGTGGCCTTCGCTGCGCAGGCCGTCGACGAAGCCGGCGCCGTCGAACATGTCGCCGACCCAGCGCCCGTCCGGCCCGCGCCGCGCGGTGTTGACGGCGCCCACGATCTGGCCCGCGGTGCCGACCTCGTCGAGCAAGGCCACGACGCTGGCCTTGTGCGGCATGGTCACGACCAGGCCCTGCAGGTTGCGGATCGAGGTCAGCCCGGCCCAGGCCGCCGCGATGTCGTCCTGCGCGACATGCAGCGGCACGAGCACGGCGTTCACGCCGCTGCGCGCGAACATCGCGTTGAAGACTTCGGGCGAGCGCACGGCGGCGATCGGGTCGCCCACGATCCCGTACAGCAGCGTGGATCCGTCCACTGGTCTGGTTTGCATCACTGTCCCCTGGAAGCTGGCGCCGCCTGCCGGCGGGCCAGGAAGTTGCCGATGCGCGTCTGCGCTTCGCTGGTGTCGAGCACCACCGCGGCCAGCAGCCGCTCGATGCGCAGCGATTGTCGAAGCGGCCCCTCCGAGGCCTCCAGGATCACCTCGCGCGCAAACGCCACCGCCGGCGCGCTGCGCTCGCAGATCGCCTGTGCCATCGCGATGGCCGTGGGCAGGACCTCGTCGGCGGGCACGGCGCGCGCGG
>DATKFT010001128.1:0-6423 GCA_035544335.1 Pseudorhodoferax sp. | reverse complement strand
GCTCGATTTCCAGCACCTGGCCAAGGCCTACGACGCGGCGCACCCGCGCGCGCGGCGCAAGCCGGGCGGCTGAGCGGACCTCAGGCGCTTGCCGCGCCGGCCAGCAGCTGCACGACGCGGCCGTCGCCCACAAAGGCGTCGCCGACCATCATGCGGAAGGTCGTGCCCTGCGGCAGCAGGGGCAGTGCCTGCGCCGGGCTCAGGAATTCGACCGGCGCCTGGTGCGTCTCGCCGCGGCGCAGGTGTTCGTGCGGAGCCAGCTGCCAGCGCATCTGGAAGCCCTGGTGGCCGACCACCAGCACGCAGCGGTGTTCGCCGGCCCGCACGGGCACGTCCTCGACCGGGAGCAGCGCCGGCCGCAGCGTGAACGCGACCAGGGCCTGCGGCTGGAACGCGCTGTCGGGCGCAAAGCCCTGCGGCGCAGGCGGTGGCCGGCGCTGCAGCTTGCCGTAGACCCAGCCGATGATGCTGCCCAGCACGGGCAGCCACAGCAGCATCAGCACCGTGCTGACATCGTGGACGGTGGACCCGGGTTCGGCCCGGTGCCGGACCAGCGCGGCGACCGCGGCCGTGCACAGCAGCAGGATCACGATCAGCCGGCGCCTGAATTGGATGGTGGTCATGCGCACAGTATCGGGCCAGGCAGGCGCTGCCCAGCGGCGACAATCCCCGCCAATGAAAACCATCCGCCTGCGCGAGGGCAAGGAGAAATCCCTGCAGCGCCGCCATCCCTGGGTCTTTGAATCGGCGATCGCGCGCGGCGGTGGCGACGCGGGCGAAACCGTGCGCGTGGAGGCGGCCGACGGCCGCTTCCTGGCCTGGGCGGCTTTCAGCCCGGCCTCGCGCATCCGTGCCCGGGCCTGGAGCTTCGAGGAAGGCCAGCGCATCGATGCGGCCTTCCTGCACGCACGGCTGGCCCAGGCCATCGCGGCGCGCCAGCGCCTGGACATCCGCAGCGACGGCCTGCGCCTGGTCCATGGCGAGTCCGACGGGCTGCCGGGCCTGGTGGTGGACCGCTACGGCGACACGCTGGTCGCCCAGTTCGGCTCCGCAGGCGTCGAGCGCTGGAAGGCGCCGCTGGCCGATGCGCTGTGCGAGCTGACCGGTCTGTCGCGGCTGTACGAGCGCTCCGATGCCAGCGTGCGCGGCCTGGAGGGCCTGCCGGAGGCCACGGGCTGGCTGCGCGGCGAGGGCGCCACCGAGCTGTCCATCGCCGAGCACGACTGGCGGCTCACGCTGGATGTGGCCACGGGCCACAAGACCGGCTTCTACCTGGACCAGCGCGACAGCCGCAAGCTGTTCGCCGACACGGTCGCCAGGCTGGCCAGCCGCCGCGTGCTGAACTGCTATTGCTACACGGGCGGCTTCACGGTCGCGGCGCTGGCGGGCATGCGGGCGGCCGGCGTGCAGGATGGCCAGGTCGTGTCGGTCGATTCGTCCGGTCCCGCGCTGGCGCGCGTGCAGGCGCATGTGGCGCTGAACGGTTTTGCGGCCGAGCGCTCCGAGTGCCTGGATGCCGATGTCAATGCCACGCTGCGCCGCTTTGGCGCTGAGGGCCGGCGTTTCGACGCCATCGTGCTCGACCCGCCCAAGTTCGCGCCCACCGTCGCGCACGCCGAGCGCGCGGCGCGTGCCTACAAGGACATCAACCGGCTGGCGCTCGCGCTGCTGGAGCCCGGCGGCGTGCTGTTCACCTATTCCTGCTCGGGCGGCATCGCGCCGGACCTGTTCCACAAGATCGTGGCGGGCGCCGGCATCGACGCCGGCGTGGACGGCTACATCGTGCAGCGCACGGGCGCCGCGCCCGACCATCCCATGACCATCTGCTTCCCGGAGGGCGAGTACCTCAAGGGCCTGGTGGTGATGCGGCGCTGAACAGGGTTTTGCCCAGGTCACTACACTTTCCGCCTTTGCGTTGCGAGCCCTCCCCATGAGCCTCATTCCCGCCACCATCCTGACCGGCTTTCTCGGTGCCGGAAAAACCACGCTGCTCAAGCGCGTGCTGACCGAAGCCCACGGCCAGAAGATCGCCGTCGTCGAGAACGAGTTCGGCGAGGAGAACATCGACAACGACATCCTGGTCTCCGAGCCGGGCGAGCAGATCATCCAGCTCAACAACGGCTGCGTGTGCTGCTCGATCCGCGAGGACCTGCGCTCCACGCTGTCCATGCTGGCCGAGAAGAAGCGCAAGGGCGAGCTCGATTTCGAGCGTGTGGTCATCGAGACCACGGGCCTGGCCGACCCTGGCCCCGTGGCCCAGACCTTCTTCATGGACGACGAGATCGCCGAGAGCTACCTGCTGGACTCCATCCTGACGCTGGTGGACGCCAAGCACGCGGCGACCCAGCTCAACGAGCGCCAGGAAGCGCGGCGCCAGGTCGGCTTTGCCGACCAGATCTTCATCAGCAAGACCGACCTCGTCACCAAGGAAGAGGTCGACGCGCTGGTCCACCGTCTGAAGCACATGAACCCGCGTGCACCGCACAAGGCCGTGCATTTCGGCGAGGTGGCGCTGTCCGAGGTGTTCGACCTGCGCGGCTTCAACCTGAACGCCAAGCTGGACATCGATCCCGACTTTCTCAAGGAAGACGACCACGCGCACCACGACCATGACCATGAGCATGGCGAGCACTGCGACCACCCCTCGCACCAGCACGAGGGCGGGCACGGCCATGGCCACCACCACCACACGGACGACGACGTCAAGAGCTTCGTGTTCCGGGCCGACCGGGCGTTCGATCCCGCCAAGCTCGAGGACTTCCTGGGCGCCGTGGTCAACATCTACGGCGCGCGCATGCTGCGCTACAAGGGCGTGCTGCACATGCAGGGCTCCGAGCGCAAGGTCATCTTCCAGGGCGTGCACCAGCTGATGGGCAGTGACCTGGGCCCGGCCTGGGCCGAAGGCGAGCCGCGCCTGAGCAAGATGGTGTTCATCGGCATCGACCTGCCGCGCGACATCTTCCTGCAGGGTCTGGAGCAGTGCCTGGTCTGACGAACATGGCGCTGGCGCGACAAAGTTTTGCGCCAGCGCGGAAAAGCGGCGTATTGCGGGTATAAACCGAGCCGACGTTGCGGCCGGTGGCTGGAATCGTCTGGTACGGGAACCGCCTGCGCCGGATTCCGCCAACCTCGCAAGGAGGCGCCGAGTGAAAGACCAATCCGCCAAGACCAAGGCTGGTGCCAAGCCGAGCGGCGTGTCCGCGGCGACAACGCCGGCGGCAGTCAAGACGCCGGCGAAGAAGGCTGCCAAGAGCGCAGCCGCTGCGGCGCCGGTCGTGGCGCCGGCACCGCAGGCCCCCATGCCCGCCAGAGGCGGCAGGGCTTCGCGGCTCTCGCAAATCACCGTACCATCCATGGCCCCGGCGGTGGCGTCCACCGCCGCCAAAGCCAGTTTTCTGCAAGAAATGTCTTCTCCCATGATCGCTCCGTCGCCCACTGCCGTCGTCAAGAAGGACCCCAAGTTGGCCAACAACTGGAAGACCAAGTCGGTCGAGGAGTTGACCGACGCCGAAGTGCTGGCCATGCCCGACTCGGAATACATGAACGAGAAGCAGCAGGCCTTCTTCCGCCTCAAGCTGGTTGCGCTCAAGCAGGACATGCTCAACAACGCCGGTGAAACCACCGAGCACCTGCGCGAAGACACCGTGGTCGTGCCCGACCCGGCCGACCGCGCGACCATCGAGGAAGAACACGCACTGGAACTGCGCACGCGCGACCGCGAACGCAAGCTGCTCAAGAAGATCGAGCAGTCGATCGTGCGCATCGATGCGGGCGACTACGGCTACTGCGACGAGACCGGCGAGCCCATCGGCGTGGGCCGCCTGCTGGCACGCCCGACGGCCACGCTGTCGCTGGAAGCGCAGCAGCGCCGCGAGCTCAAGCAGAAGATGTTCGGCGACTGAAGCCTGCGCACGCCCGCGTGCCCTTGTAGCCGCCATGGCCCAAGATGCTCCCTCGCCCGGCGGCCTGCTGTCCAAGGTCGCCAAGTTCGTCCGCAACCCCACGGTCAACTGGTCCGATCTGGACCATGTGGACGAGCGCGAGAGCCAGTACAGCAAGCACCAGCTCAAGGAGATGATCGAGCGCAAGCGCGCGAACGATTTCGTGCGCAAGCGTGAGTTCGAGCAGCTGCGCAAGCTGCGCCAGCGTCCCTCGGAGATGGGCGCCTTGGCTCCCGCCACGCCCGAGGACTCCGGCTTTTTCGACAGCAGCCAGCCGGCCGCGGTCGGCCAGCGTGAGGGCACGCTCAAGAAGATCGACGAGATCGAGGCCCAGATGGCGCAGCACCAGTGGCGGCGCCCGCCGCCGCCCATCGATGCCGCCTCCGCACCGCAGTTCGCACCCACGGTCGATGCCCACGCCGCGCCGGACGAGCCCCGCGTCACCGACTTCGCCGCCACCGACATCCAGCCGCGCGAACCCAGCGTGTTCTCCATGGCGCCCGATGACATGCTGCCGGGCGTGGACCTGTCCTTCGGCACGCCCGGTGCTGAAACCGATCCCGTGTCCGACCCCGGGCTCGAGGAGGCCGCCATCCGCTTCGCCAACGGCGACGACGCCGGCTGCGAAACGGCGCTGCTGGGACTGGTCGGTGCGGGGGCACTGGTGTCCGAGGCGGTGCAGCAGCGCGCATGGGCGGCTCTGTTCGACCTGTACCGCGCCACACAGCAGCAGGGGCGCTTCGACGCGATGGCGGGCGATTTCGTCCAGCGCTACCTGCAGCCGGCCCCGCGCTGGGTCCCGTTCGCGGAACCTGCCGCTGGCAACGCGGGCCCGGCGCTCGCATGGGCCGCACCTGCCCAGCTCGACGCGGGGCAGGTGACCGCCCTGGCCGTGCAGCTGGCCCAGCAGCATGGCGGCAGCGTGCGCCTGGACTGGCGCGCGCTTTCGACCATCGTCCCCGAGGCGCTCGCGCCGCTGTGCGATCTGCTGGACATGCTGGCGGGCCGGCCGCTGCGGCTGGTCTGCGACGGTGCCGCGGCGCTGGAGCAGCTGCTGCGCCAGCACACGGTCTCGGGGCAGCGCGCGCAACCCGCGGCCTGGTGGCGCCTGCGCCTGGCCTGGCTGCGGCTGGCACAGCGGGCCGACGAGTTCGATCTGGTCGCGCTCGACTACTGCATCACCTACGAGGTGGCGCCCCCGTCCTGGGACGACGCACGCTGCACCTTCGTCGCAGGCGAGGTGCTGGCGGACCCCGCCGCGCCGGCCGCGCTGGGCCGCCTGGTGGGCGTCGTGGCCGGCGATGCGGGCGAGGCCCTGGCGCCGATCGGCGCGCCGCTCCATGCGGGCGCGCCCGTGGTGGTCGATTGCACGGAGCTCGTGCGCATCGACTTCCCGGCCGCAGGCTCCGTGCTGAACTGGGCTGCGGCCCAGCAGGCGGCGGGGCGCCAGGTGGAGTTCCATGGCCTGCAATGGCTCGTGGTGCTCTTCTTCCATGTGATCGGCGTGGCCGATCACGCGAAGATCCGGCCGCGCGAGCGCTGAGCCACCGTTTCCCGGCGCCGGCGCTTGCCGCCGGCCGCTTGTATTCCACGCATTCCACCCCAAGTCCTGTCCCATGGAGCAATTTCACGGTACCACCATCGTCAGCGTGCGCCGGTCCACGCCTCAGGGCGTGCAGGTCGCCATCGGTGGCGACGGCCAGGTCACGCTGGGCAACATCGTCGTCAAGGGTTCGGCCCGCAAGGTCCGCAAGCTGCACCAGGGCAAGGTGCTGGCCGGTTTTGCCGGCGCCACCGCCGACGCCTTCACGCTGTTCGAGCGCTTCGAGGCCAAGCTCGAGAAGCACCAGGGCCAGCTGACCCGCGCGGCCATCGAGCTGACCAAGGACTGGCGCACCGACCGCGTGCTGCGCCGCCTGGAGGCCATGCTGGCCGTGGCCGACCACACGGCCTCGCTGATCATCACGGGCAACGGCGACGTGCTGGAGCCCGAGCACGGCATCGTGGCCATCGGTTCGGGCGGCGCCTATGCGCAGTCGGCCGCCATCGCGCTGCTGCAGAACACCGAGCTGTCGGCCGAGGACATCGTGCGCAAGTCGCTCGGCATCGCCGGCGAAATCTGCATCTACACCAACATGCACCACACGGTCGAAGTCCTGTAAATGAACATGCCCCCACGCTCATCGCTTCGCGTATCGCTGCCCCCCGAGGGTGTGCTTCAGCGCCTTCGGGTGGCCGGGGGACGCTGAGATGTCGTCCATGACCCCCCAGGAGATCGTCTCCGAACTCGACCGCCACATCGTCGGCCTGATCACGGGGGTCATCTCCGCCGCGACCGGCGTCCAGGTGATCCCGTCGATGCCCTTCATGCAGGCTATCGGCATGGAGAAGGACGAACTCATCCAGGCCCTCGGCGTGTTCTTCACCACGGCGACGGTGGCGCAAGCCTATAACCTGACCGGTGCAGGACTGCTCAATACCT